>DAIRFU010000794.1:0-3104 GCA_036794935.1 Kofleriaceae bacterium
CGCGTACCAGCGGGCCTTCTTTCGCACCCCGGGCGACGGGTCCTCGTGGGCGGCCCTCTGGAGCGCCGCAGCAGAGTCGGGGTGGCTGTGGACGCACGCACCGACCAACTCGACCGCCATGGCTCTCACCCTTGGGTGAGGATCATGTACGAGCACCGAGATAGCACGGGGGAGCGCGGTCGCTGCGTCAGGTCGACCGCAGCGTCGATACCGCGTCGCGCAGCATCCGTTTCTGTACCGCCGGGGCGATCACGCCCGGGCTCACGACTTCCGAAACGGCGATGCCAGCGACGGTCGCCATGATCCCGCGATAGGCCCGCACGAGATTCACGTCGCGCATGACCCCGGCGAGCAGCCGGAACTCGCGCAGCCGTGCCGACGATGTCCGCCACGCGAGGCCGAGCGTGCGGCCCGGTGGCTTGCCAAACGCGGCGAGCTCGACCGGGCCGCGGGGCTGCACGAGCGCCTCGGCCGCGGCCTCGGGCAACAGCGTGACGCCGAGCCCGCCGGCGACCATCTGGACCAGTGTCGGCAGGCTGGTCCCGCGGACCTCCATCGACTCGACCGCGCCGCCGCGATTACAGACCGCGAGCGCCTGATCGCGCAGGCAGTGGCCGTCCTCGAGCAGCAGCACGGTCTGCTCGTCGAGGTCGCGCTCGCCGAGCTTGCCGCGCCTGGCGACCAGCGCGGAGCCGCGCGGTGCCGCGAGCAAGAACTGCTCGCGCACGATCTCGGCGCACGTGACGTCGCCGGGCACCGGCAACGCGAGCAGCGCGGCATCGAGCTGGCCGGCCGCGAGCTGGGCGAGCAGCCGCGCGGTCTGGTCCTCGCGCAGGATCAGCTCGAGCCTCGGGAAGCGCTTGCGGACCGCCGGCAGCAGCGCCGGCAGCCAGTACGGGGCGACCGTCGGGATCACGCCGAGCCGGAGCGGCCCGACGAGCGGCTCGCCGCGGCGCCGCGCCGCCTCGTGGACCGCATCGATCGCGTCGAGCGCGATCCGAGCGCGGCTCACGACTTCCTCGCCCGCCGGGGTGACCAGCACGGCGCGGCGGTCGCGCTCGAACACCTGGACCCCGAGCAGCTGCTCGGCCCCCTGCACCTGCGCGGAGAGCGCTGGCTGCGAGATGCCGAGACTGCGGGCCGCCTTGCGGAAGCTGCCGTGGTCAGCGACCGCGACGAGGCACTCGAGCTGGCGGGTCGACGGACGATCCATGATAGGCGCAGTCTATCACACCTATTCGATTCGGCGATTGGACCTTTCACGCGCGCGACCCCACAGTGACCTCATCAAGGAGGCAACAGAGATGCTCACGATTGGCGACAAGTTCCCCGCGTTCAAGGCTCACGCCGTCATCGGCCAGGAGGCCGGCAAGCAGTTCCAGGAGATCACGGACACGACGTACGACGGCAAGTGGAAGGTCTACTTCTTCTGGCCCAAGGACTTCACGTTCGTGTGCCCGACCGAGATCGCCGCGTTCGGCAAGCTCGAGCGCGAGTTCTCCGACCGCGACGCCCAGGTGCTCGGCGTGTCGATCGACAGCGAGTACGTCCACCTCGCGTGGCGAGGCTCGCACCCGGACCTCGAGGATCTACCGTTCCCGATGGTCTCGGATCTCAAGCGCGAGCTGACGACCGCGCTCGGTGTGCTCGACAAGCAGGAGGGCGTGGCGCTGCGCGCGACGTTCATCGTCGACCCGCAGGGTGTGATCAGGTTCGTGTCGGTCAACGATCTGAACGTCGGCCGCAACCCGCAGGAGGTCCTGCGCGTGCTCGACGCGCTGCAGACCGACGAGCTGTGCCCCTGCAACTGGCAGAAGGGCCAGACCACGCTGAACGCGGCCTGACCGCGAAGGAGAAGCCGATGACCCAGCTCGATCAGCTCAAGGAGCGCATCCCCGATCACGCCCGGGACCTGCGCATCAACCTCGGCGTGCTCGGCTCCTCGACCGCGCTGTCACCGGCGCAGGCCTGGACCATCGCGCTCGCGTCCGCGACCATCACACGTAGCCGCGACCTCGTCGCTGCCGTGGAGGCCGACGCGGCGGCGCACCTCGATCCGGCCGGGCTCGCGGCGGCCCGCGGGGCCGGCACGATCATGGGCATGAACAACGTGTACTACCGGTTCCTGCACTACATGGGCGAGGCCGGCGAGTACAGCCACATGCCGGCGCGGCTGCGCATGCAGGTGATCGGCAACCCGGGCATCGACAAGCTCGACTTCGAGCTCGCCTGCCTGGCCGCATCGGCGATCAGTGGCTGCGAAGCCTGTGTGCGATCGCACGAGAGAGCCGTGCGCGAGCGCGGCGGCACCAAGGAGCAGGTACAGGACGCCGTGCGGATCGCCGCCGTGCTGAACGGCGTCGCGGTCGCTCTCGGCTAATCGCTTCTCGCAAGGCACGTGGCGTGCAGCGGTCCCTGAGGAAACAAAGGAGTCGCTGATGACGCCCCACGGACCGAGCGGAGTTGGAGCCTATCGATCGAATGGCCATAACAAGGCCGCGCAGCGTGACCGCACGCTGAGCCATGGAGAACCGGCGCGGCCGCTGCTCCGGGTGCTCCCGATCAAGCGGTGGATCCCGCAGGACGTCCACTCCATGCTGGACTACATGAACGGCCTGAGCGTCGCGAGCGGCTACCTCACCGGCGATGACGACGCCGCCTGCTGGGCCAGCCTGGGCCTGGGCGCCGCGGTGATCGGCACGTCGCTCGTGACCGACTACCGGCTGAGCGCGATCAAGCTGCTGCCGATCCGCGCCCACGAGACCGCGGACTACGTGTGGGGCGCGTCGTGCATCGCGATGCCGTTTCTGCTCGGCTACTGGAAGAAGTCGCCGATCACCGCCATGACGCATGTGATCACCGGCGCGGGCGCGATCCTCGCCTCGCTGTTCACCGACTACCGGTCCTACAAGCAGCAGCGCGACGACGACCGCAAGCGGTCGCAGGCCGACCTCTCGCCGATGGCGACCTAGCGGTCACCGGGCCGTCACCGGGCCCCCCTGGGCGGCGCCGAAAGGGCGCCACATCGCCTGGCTCTTCCGCTAAGAGTTGTCCCGCAATTCGACAGTGACATTGTGCAAGTAGGCGACGGCACAAGAGGTGAA
>DAIRFU010000795.1:0-3099 GCA_036794935.1 Kofleriaceae bacterium
CGGCACGGTCACGATCACGTTCGGCCCCGCCGCGATGCCCGGCGCGTCGCTCGAGATCGGCGATCTCGCGATCGCCGGCGTGACGAGCGACGGCGCCGATGTGCCGTTCGCGATCACGGCGGCGCAGCTCGATCTCGGCCTGCCCGCGAGCAGCGCGCCGATCGCGGTCGACATCGCGTACCGGTTCAAGGCGCACGAGAACTTCGATGGCGTGTCCGCGAAGGGCTTCACGTTTCTGTGGCCGTACTACTGCGGTAGCGCGTTTCCGTGTCACTCGCAGCCGGAGGACGGCACGACGTTCACGCTCGACGTCGCCGGCGTGCCGGCCGGCAGCATGGCGATCTTCCCGGCGACGATTCCGGCCGACGCGCCGTCCTACCAGATCGCCTGGACCGTCGGCGCATACACCGAGGTGCCGCTCGGCACGACCACGGCCGGCACGGCGATCTCGGTCTGGCACCTGGCGAACGAGGCGCAGACCGCGATGACCGGCACGCAGAACCTCGTCGCCGCGTTCGACTGGCTGGAGCAGACGCTCGGACCGTATCGGTTCGGCGATCACGCGGGCACGGTGAGCGTGCCCTGGGGGCCGGGCGCCTACGGCGGCATGGAGCATCACCCGCGCTGGCACGTCGGCTCGTCGTCGCTGGGCAGCCAGGAGACGAACGTCCACGAGGCGGCGCACGGCTGGTTCGGCGACGGGATCCGGATCCAGTGCTGGGAGGACTTCGTGCTCTCCGAGGGCACGGTGACGTACCTCGCGGCGCGCGCGCTCGACGTCGTGGCGCCGACGGTGGGCGCCCAGACGTGGACGAGCTACCAGGGCGAGCTCGGCGGGATCGCCGGCAGCGATCCGGTGTGGCCGGCCTCGTGCGGCACCATCGACATCCTCGACGACAACCTGTTCACGAACGCGCCGTACATCCGCGGCGCCTTCTTCTACAAGGGCGTCGCCGACAAGGTCGGCGCGGACAAGCTCGACGAGGCGCTCGCGGCGTTCTACCAGGCGCACGCCGGCGGCAGCGCGACGATGATGGACATGCTCGATACGATCCGCGACGTCACCGGGTACGACCCGACGGCGTGCGCGCAGATGTGGCTGCGCTCGACGACGAAGCCGACGCCCGGCCCGTGCCCGTAGCCCGCGTCAGTCGACGCGCGCGGCCGAGATCTGGTTCTCGCCGATCAGAAAGATCGCGCGCTTGATCTTCGCGCCGTCGCGCTCGAAGAGGACGACGCTCTGGAAGCGCTCCATCCAGAACTCGTGATCGGAGATCGGGAGCAAGCGGATCTTCGGCTCGCCCGGTCCCTCGACGTAGAGCCGCTTGCCCGCGACGGTGAGCTGGAGCCTGGTGCCCTGGAGCTCGTAGGTGCCGGCGTACGTGGCGAGCTGTGCGGCATCCGGGAACGCCGGCGGCTTGACGTCCTCGCCGGCGAGCGCGCGATAGAGGTTGGTGGCGATCGCGTCGACGATCGAGGTCTTCGTCGATGCGAGGATGACGAGGCCGCGACGCGTCTTCGGATCGAAGCCGACGAACGCGTGATAGCCGCCGGTCGTGCCGTTGTGCCAGTAGCGGCCCGCGCTGTCGATCTGCCAGCCGAGGCCCTCGTTGCCGCCGGAGCCCTCGAGCTGCACCTCCTGCGTCAGTCGCATCGCCGCGCTCAGCGGGCCCCTGCTGCCCGACGTGGCCTCGAGCTCGGCCTCGAGCAGGGCGAGCAGATCGCGCGCGCTCGAGTGCAAGCCGCCGGCACCCGCGAGCGCGTCGAACGTCCAGGGCTTCGCGGGCGCGAGATCCTCGTTCGTGCCGGCGGCGACGCGCGCCTTCGCCTCGTCCGGCACGGCGAAGAACGTGCTGTGAAGGCCGAGCGGCGCGAGCAGGCGCGTCGCGACCGCGGCCTTGAAGCCGGGACCGATCTTGCGGCCGAGTGCGTGGCCGAGCAGCCCGCTCGCGTAATCGGAGTAGAGGATGCGCTCGCCCGGCGCGGTGACGAGTCGCGTGCGCACGAGGTCGGCGTAGAGCCGATCGTCGGTGTAGCCGCCGAACGGGTTGGGGACGTTCGCGGGCACCGAGGGCGGCAGCGCCGGCAGTCCCGAGCTGTGCAGCGCGAGGTGGCGCAGCGTGATCGCGTGGTGGTCGCGCACCGGCACGGTGACGCCGGGCGGCATCAGCTCGGCGACCGGGGTGTCGAGGCTGACCTCGCGGCGCTGCACGGACTCGGCGAGCAAGAGGCCCGTGAACACCTTCGTCACCGCACCGATCTCGAACAGCGTGGTGCCCGTCGGCGGCCCGCCACCCGGGCCGGTGCCGAAGCCGTAGATCTCGGTCCTGCCACCCTCGACGAGCCCGACCACGACGCCGGTCGCGAGCTCGGCGTCGATCAGCGGTTGGACCTGCGCGGCGACCCGTGCGCGGTTGGGCCCGTCCGGATCGGGCGCGGGCTTCTGGGTGGCGGCGGTGACCGGCACAGCCGGGTGGCCGCAGGCCGCCGAGGCAGCGACGAGCGCGAGCGCGAACAGGACCCAGCGAGCTGACATGCGCCCCTAGCCTGACGGGGTTGCACCTGGTGTGCAACCCGCGCCAGCGGGTGTGAAAGCGCACATGGTCCACCCTCGGTGAAACGTGCAAGAGTCCGGATCATGCGGCCCATGCGGCTCTCGATCGGCATCGCTCTGACCCTCGTCCCCGCGAGCGCCCTCGCCGAGGACGGCGGCGCGACGTCGTCGACGCCCCCGCTCACGAGCAGCCGCGACCAGGCCGTGATCGGCGGCTCGGCGGCGCCCGCCGGCAAGTGGCCCGACGCGGCGGCCGTGCTGTGGGGCGGCCAGCAGGGCTGCTCGGGCACGCTGATCGCGCCGAACGTCGTGGTCACCGCCGGTCACTGCGTCCTCGCCGACGACCCGCCCGATCAGGTGCTCGTCGGCGCGAGTGCACTCTCGAAGGCAGCCGAGGGCCAGACGAGCTCGATCCTCGAGGCGATCGAGTACGAGAATTCGCAGAGCACGATCGACGTCGGTCTGCTCGTGCTCGCGCAGCCGGTGACCGGCATCGAGCCGCGCGCGATCGCGACCGGCTGGGCGAAGCTCGACATCCAGAACGG
>DAIRFU010000179.1:0-11203 GCA_036794935.1 Kofleriaceae bacterium
TGTTTGCGTCGGTCCTCAGAAACGAGGGGCGGCGAACGCTCCTGGACCGCGGTCCGGTACTCGAGGTCATCAAGGCTGAGCGGTTCGAGCTCGAGGGTTGGTGCGAGCGTCGAACTCGCGGAGAACCCTCTTGATGCGAGGCCAACCGCGACGAGCAGCATCGCGGCCGACATGACAGCAGCAAGCCACGCTTCGCGCTCAGCCAGCATGCGATGAAGACAGTCTTCGGCCACGGCTGTTGCGCCGGCCAACGATCAATCACCGCGCCTGATCTCGCGCGGCAGGCTGCCACCCGTGACAGGCCCGATCCCGCGGTTGGCAGCCGGTTGGCAGAAGTCTAAACTGTCTCGTAACTACGTGGAGGATTGGGGGATCGAACCCCAGACCCTCGGCTTGCAAAGCCGATGCTCTCCCGCTGAGCTAATCCCCCGTGGAGTCGGGCTTACCTAGCCTGCCGACTCCGGCAGTGTCAAGGCTGGGCGTCGACGCCCGTGACTCGTCGAGCACGATGTCCTCGAGGTCCTCCTGGGGCCGCTCGAGCTTGCGCGCCGGGTCCCGCTTGGGGAACAGCGGCGGCGGATACATCGCGCGTGCCTTCGCGGAGGCCTGGCCCCAGATCAGGAACATGATGCTCCAGATGGTGGGCATGCCGAAGCAGATCTCGGGGAACACCATCGCGAAGCCACAGGCGTAACCGGTGACGAGCAGGATCAGCAGCACGACGCTGACGAGCTTGTTCTTCGTCATGCCGACCTTGGGCATCGGCAGCCGCGAGGCCATCAGGTAGCCGCCCACGACCATCGCGATCGGGAAGTAGGTCCACACGCCCACCGGCGTCTCGAGCGAGTCGCCGAACAGCTTGGGCCCGCCGAACGGGCGGTAGGTCGGGTCGTACTTGAGGAAGAGCAGGATCCAGATCGCGATCAGGCCACCCGCGAGAGTGGTCGGGAACCCGAAGAACATCTTCGTCGCGACCTGATCGTCGGTGAGGACGTTGTAGCGCGCGAGGCGGAACACGGCGCACAGCATGTAGGCGCCGCACGAGGCGAACAGGAGGTAGTGGCCGGTGCCGTGCTGGTAGTACTCGACGCGGCCGCTGACGTACATGAGGACCAGGTACGCGGGCGCGACACCGAAGTTCAGGAAGTCGGCGAACGAGTCGAGCTGCATGCCGAGCTCGCTCGTGGCCTTCATGGCACGCGCGACGAGACCGTCGAGCCGATCGGTGAGGACGGCGTAGATGATCATCCACGCCGCGAGGGATGCATTGCCGGTGTGTGCCGCCCACAGCGACACGAGTCCGAAGATCATCGACGACAGCGTGATGAGGTTCGGTGCCAGATACCGGATGAAACGCGGAATCGCCACGTGGCCGCCCTTCTAGTTCCCGCGCTTCTGCGCCTGCTCCATCAACTTGGCGTACAGCCGGGGTCCGAGACTCTCGGTCATCATGCCTTCGACGACCCGCGCGATCTCTGCCTGCGGATCTCCCTCACGGTAGACGAAGCGGATCGCCATGCCCTCATCGGGGTCGCCGTCACCGTCGACATCGGTGTTCGAAACGATACGCTGGACCTCGCCGTGGATGGTCAGGGGCTCGTTGCGGCCGGGCACGAACAGCTTGAACAGGAATTCGGTGCCGACCGGAAGCGGTTTACTCGTCTTGATGAAGGTGCCGCCGCGCGAGATGTTCTTGGTGTAGTCGGCGAAGAACGTGTTCAGTCGCTTGTATTCGACCTTCAGCTCGATCGGGCGCCGCGTATTCGCGCGTCGCTCTGAGGTGTCGTCGGCCACGCCTCACTCTACCAGGATTACCTGATGAACGTCGTATCCGGACGGGGTGCGATCGGGCGCATGGTGCGGCGCTGGCGACTGTGGATCTGGCTCGGTGTGACGGTCCTGTTACTCGGGTTCGGGCTCGGGCTCGTGCCGCTGTTCGATGTGCTCGGCTACGAGCTCGCGATCGCGGTGTCACTGGTCGCGGCAGTCGCGGGACTCGACCTCGGCGCGGCACTCGCGCGCGAGCTGCAGTGGATGCAGGAGCCGGGCTTGGCGCGCGCGGTGTATCCGGGGCGTGCGCTCGCGCGCACCTCGGCGGCGGCGGCACTGCTCGCGGTCGGCGTCGTGCTCCCGCCCGCGTTGATCGCGGCGGTGCGCGGCATCTGGCTGCCGACCTGCGACTGGTGGTTCGGCATCAAGGCGTACCTCGCGATGCCGATCACGACGGCGGCGCTGGGGGGCGCGCTCGGCCACGCACTCGGGGTGGCTGTCGGATCGAGAGCGCCCGGGGACAGCCGCGCGGATCGGCCGTTCGCACTCGGGTTCGCTGCGGTGCTCGGCGTCGGCGTGGCGATCGTGCTCGCGATCGTCGGCGAGGTCGGCGGCGCGCTGCTCGTCGGCGGCGTGATCGCGATCGGGGTCGGCGGCCTGGTGTGGCTGGTGCGACCGCATCGCAGCACGCTGGTCGCGCTCGTGCCGCTGCTCTTGATCGCCGGCGGCGCGCTGTACGGGTTCTACGCGGCACCGCCGGTGTTCACGTACAACGCGGTCCTCGGCTACTTCCCGGGCAACCTGTACGACGAGAACGTCCAGCTCGGCATGCCACTCTTGTGGTCGCGGCTCGAGCAGCTCGCGTGGGTGGTGGCGGTGGTCGCGATCGTCGCGGCGCGCCTCGACGTCCCGCGGTTCTCCGTGACGCGCGAGCCGCGTCCGGCGACCCGCCGCGTGGCATCACTGGCGTGTGCGCTCGTGTTCACCGCCGGCGGGCTGGTGCTGCACGGGCTCGGCGGCACACTCGGGTATCGCATCGACGCCGACGCGATCGAGGCCGAGCTCGGCGGCCACCTCGAGACGGCGCACTTCATCATCGATTACGCGAACACGCCCGAGATCGCGAAGGACATCGCGCTCGTCGCCGCCGATCACGAGCTGCGGTACGCGCAGGTGGTGGCGCAGCTCGGCGCCGCACCACCCGGCAAGCTGCACTCGTTCTACTTCGCGGACCGCGACCAGAAGGCGCGCTGGATCGGCGCGCGGGACGTCGAGATGGCCAAGCCGTGGCGGCGCGAGATCTACCTCGATCACCGGCCGTTCCCGCATCCGTCGCTGCGTCACGAGATCGCGCATGCAGTCGCGAGTGCGTTCGGCGATCCGATCTTCGGCGTCGCCGCGCAGCGCGTGCTCGGCGTACCGGTGATGATCAGCCCCGGCCTCGTCGAAGGCCTGGCAGTCGCCGCCGACTGGCCCGCGGGCTACCACCGGCTGACGCCGCACGAGTCGGTGCGCGCGATGCAGGCGATGGGGCTCACACCGTCGATCCGGGCGCTCTTGTCGCTGGGGTTTCTGACCGTATCGTCGGCACGCAGCTACGTCACGGCAGGCTCGTTCATGCGCTTCTTGCTCGACACCTACGGCGCCGAGCGCATCCGCGAGGTCTATGCGCGCGGCGGTGACTTCGCGCGCGTGTACGGCAAGTCCCTCTCGACGCTCGAGGCCGAGTGGCGCACGATGATCGCGTCGATCTCGCTGCCGCTCGAGGAGATCGAGGCCACGCGCGAGCGGTTCCGCGCCGGCAGCGTGTTCGCGCGGCCCTGTCCGCACGCGAACGCCGCACGGCTCGAGCAAGCGCGCGACGCGCTGGGCGACGGCAAGCGCGACAAGGCGATCGGGCTACTTCGCGAGGTGTGCGGCGACGCGCCCGAGGAGCCGCGCTACCGGCTCGTGCTCGGCGACTTCCTGATCGGCGGCACGCCGGCCCAGTATGCCGAGGCCGTGGCGCTGTGGACCGCGATCGCGGGCGCCAAGACGTCGACGTCGTCGCTGCGCGCGGACGCCTTCGAGCGACTCGCGCGGCGTGCGGAGACCGACGGCGATCGCGCGCGCACGGTGGCGCTGATCGGCCAGGCCCGCGAGCTGCCGGTCGATCAGGATGCGCGGCGGCAGCTCGACGCCGAGTGGTTCGCGCTCCACCACGAGGGCAAGGCCGGCGCCGCGCTGCGCGGCTACTTCTTCGCGCCGGCCGGGACGTGGGATGGCCCGAGCTGGGCGCTGCTGGCCACGCTCGCCGAGCCCGACCTCGGCCTCGGGCACTACCTCTATGGGCTGCAGAAGAGCATCGCCGGCGACTGGCAGGACGCGGCCGAGGCGCTGGACCGCAGCATCGGGCTCGGCCTGCCCGGCATCGACTTCACGAAGAACGCGGCTCGCAAGCTCGCGGTGGCCGCGTTTCGCGCGCACGACATCGCGCGGGTCGAGCGCGCGATCGCGACGCTGCGCCGGCCCGAGATGAACACGAGCGACCACCTGCTCGCCGACGACTGGGCCGAGCGGCTGGCGTTCGAGGCGACGGGTCGCTTATCGAAGTAGCTACATACCCGACAGGAACAGCCAGTGGCGGCCATCCCACTCGAGCACGAGCTGGTTCTGGTCGCGCTTGTCGGGCCGCTTCGGCTGGCCGAGCGCGCTGGTCACCGTGAAGCTCGCGTCGATGAGGACATCGACAGCGGCCTTGCAGCCGGCCTTGAGCTCGCCCTCGCAGCTCTGGTGCACCGCCATGTAGCGCATCGAGTACCGGATATCGCTCGCCTTCTGCAGGCGCGTGGTCAGCACGTTGCGCAGGCCCTCGTAGCCGTAGTCGTCGCTGCCCGACGGGGTACCGGAGTCCTCCCAGTACTGCTTGTTGGCCATGAGCATGAGCGCCTCGGCATCGCCACGCTCGACGGCGAGGCGATACTCCTCGCACGCATCGAGGGCGCTCTTGTTCGCGGCCGAGTATGGAACCTTGGTTCCCGGTACGTACGAGCCGCCGTGTGCACAGGCGGCGATCGCCGCAATCGCCAAGAAGTGAGACAACCTAGTCATTGCGCAGGTGCTGGCGTTTGCAGGTTTGAAGCCAGCGCGCAGAACGCTACAACGTCGCCGTAAGTTGGCCAAGCGCTGGAGATCGCCATGCTTCACTGCGCGCCAGAAAGGCACGAAAGTCCTTCTCGGGGTTTGTCACCCTTGCCAAATAGACATCGGTGATGCGCGTGATCGTGAACCGCGCCGCGGCCGCTCGAATCTCGTACGGCAGCGCCTCGCGATCGGCCTCGGTCAGTGGCCGCACCGCCTGATAGCCCGTCACGAGCGCGGCCGCGAGGTCGAGGCGCGGCGCGCCGGTCCAGCACCAGTCGTTGATACAGACCGCGAGATCGTAGACGAGGCTGCCGCCGGAGGCCTGCTCGAAGTCGAGGATCGCGGTGATCCGGTCGCCTTGCCAGAGCACGTTGTCCCGGAACAGGTCGCCGTGGATGATCCCGTGCGTGGCCCGGCGCCGGAGCGCGGCGGTGTCCTCCGTGATCGCGAGCTCCTCGCCGATGATGCGCTTGGCGTCGGCGAGCACCGGATCGTGGACCCGCTCGAGCCGCGCGAACCGGCTGACCAGGTGCGCGTGATCATAGATGCTGCCGCGCCGCCACCCCGCGGGGACGGCGAGCCCCGCGCGGTGCAGCTCGGCGAGGGCGCCGCCGAACGTGGCCGCGAGTGCGGGCGTGACCGCGTCGGCCGCGACGTGCTCGCCGTCGCGCCAGGGAAAGGCGCTGACCCACTTCGTCGGCGTGCCCGGCAGCGCGGCGTAGGGTCGGCCATCGCGCGCGGGCAGCGGCGCGGGCGTGACCACGCCGGCATCGGCGAGCGCGGCGATCAGGCGCGATTCCCACGCCACGTCCGCCTCGGCCTTGCCCTCGTTGACGCGCAAGAAGTAATGGCCGCGCTCGCTGACGATCTCGAAGTTCGTGTTGATCGTCCCCGCCGCGATCGATCGTGCCTCGCGCACCCCGCCCAGCGCGAACGCGTCGGCGAGTGCGGAGAGCTCGGCGGTGTCGAGCGCGGTGAACGTGCCCACGGCGCGAAGCTAGCAGAAAGTGATACGGTGCGGCCGTGGAAGCGGCGGAGCGCGCGCGCCTGGTGGAGAGTCATCTCGACCTCTCGCGCAAGGCCGCGGCGATGGTCCACGCCCGTGTCCGCGACCACGTCGACTTCGAGGAGCTGGTCGCGATGGGCAACGCGGGCCTGGCCGAGGCGGCCTCGCGCTACGACCCGGCGCGCGGCGTGCTGTTCTCGACCTTCGCCTGGTACCGCGTGCAGGGCGCGATCATCGACGGGCTGCGCCGGTCCACCAACCTGCCCCGCCGCGTGTGGACGCGGCTCGTCGCGCTGCGTGCCGCGAGCGAGTACCTCGAGCATCGCGCCGAGCGCGAGCTGGGTGCCGCGCAGCGTGGGGTCAAGCCGGCCCGGGGCGCCGACGCGCTGGCCGCGGTCAAGGACGCGCTGTCCGCGATCCGGACCATGTACGTGACCTCGCTCGAGTCGCTGCAGGAGCAAGGCTTCGATGCGGCCGACGCCCGCGCCACCGCACCCGACGATCGGTTCGCGACCGGCCGGATCTCGGCGAAGCTCCGAGACGCGCTCGCATCGCTGCCGCCCAAGGAGCGCGCGCTCGTCACCAAGCACTACTGGGAGGGCAAGAACCTGCTCGAGGCCGGCGCCGAGCTCGGCATCTCGAAGTCGTGGGCGAGCCGGTTACACGCACAGGCCGTCGAGAAGCTGCGCGCGATCGTCGACGCGGATCCGTAACGGGTCCGGCACGGCGTTGCCCGCGGGCGATTCGACGCTAGTATCGGCGGTTCGTGAGCGAGCCAGCCAGCGCGAAGATGCCTTCGCAGATCCCGTTCATCATCGCGAACGAGGGCTGCGAGCGATTCAGCTTCTACGGGATGAAGAACATCCTCGTCGTGTTTCTGACGACGGTGTTGCTGCTGCACATGCCCGACGAGGCGAAGCGCAACCTCGAAGCCAAGGACGTCTATCACCAGTTCGTGATCGGCGTGTACTTCTTCCCGCTGCTGGGTGGCTGGCTCGCCGATCGGTTCTTCGGCAAGTACAACACGATCCTCTGGTTCAGCCTGATCTACGTCGCGGGCCACGCGTGCCTTGCGATGTTCGACGACACCCCGAACGGCTTCTATACCGGCCTGTTCCTGATCGCGGTGGGCTCCGGTGGCATCAAGCCGCTGGTCGCATCGTTCATGGGTGACCAGTTCGACTCGCGCACGAAGCACCTCGCGAAGCTCGCGTTCGACGCGTTCTACTGGATCATCAACTTCGGCTCGCTGTTCGCGACGCTGCTGATGTCCTTGTTCCTCCGCGAGCTCGGCCCACGCGTTGCGTTCGGCATTCCCGGCCTCCTGATGTTCACCGCGACGGTCGTGTTCTGGGCCGGCCGTCGTCGGTACGTGATGGTTCCGCCAGCGCCGCCGAACCCGCACTCGTTCATGCGGGTCGCACGCACCGCGCTGTTCACCGATCAAGCCGGCGAGCCCAACACCGGCCGTCTCATCGCGTATGCCGGTACTGCGCTCGCGATCGGATCGCTCGGGCTGCTGCCGTACATCGAGTACTTCCTCGTCTCGTGCATCATGTTCGTCCTGCTGCTCACGTTCTGGAGTGTCGGGACGTGGCTGCAACTCGACCGCGCGCGTGGCATCCACCCCGACGACGCGGTCGATGGCGTGCGCGCGGTGTTGCGCGTCCTGGTCGTGTTCGCGCTGGTCACACCGTTCTGGTCACTGTTCGATCAGAAGGCGAGCACGTGGGTGCTGCAGGCGGACGACATGACGAAACCTGCGTGGTTCACGTCCGCGATGATGCTGGCGCTCAATCCCGCGCTGGTGATGCTGATCATCCCGTTCAACAACCTCGTGTTGTGGCCGTACCTGCGCAAGCGCGGCCGCGAGCCGACGCAACTCCAGAAGATGAACCTCGGCATCGCGCTCGCCGGGCTGGCCTGGGTGGTCGTCGGTGGCATGCAGCTCGTCATCGACAGCGGCACTCAGTTCTCGATCGTCTGGCAAGTCGTGCCGTACGTATTGCTCACCGCCGGCGAGGTCCTCGTCTCGGCGACCGGGCTCGAGTTCGCCTACAGCCAGGCGCCGCTCGCGATGAAGAGCGTGATCATGGCGTTCTGGAGCCTCGCCGTCACCGTCGGCAACATCTGGGTGCTGCTCGCCAGCCACAGCGTGCAGGCCGAGGCCGTGACGACGAAGATCCAGGAGACCGGGATCAGCGTGACCGCGTTCCTGATGTTCTTCTTCGCCGCGTTCGCGTTCGCCGCGGGACTCGTGTTCCGCTGGTACGCGCGGCGCTACCGCGTGACCGACAACTACCGGACCTAAGACCGGACCTAGCCGACCTTCGCGACGTCCTGCGGAGCGAGCGTGCCGTGCGCCTGGTAGTGCTCGAACAGGCGGCCCCACGTGGTCTGCTCGCGCCACTGCTCGAACACGCGACGGTCGCGCAGCGGCCACCGGTAGTAGTCGTGATACGCCTCCGAGCCCATCACGAACAGGTTCACGAGCGGCGTGTGGAAGAACAGCTTCTGGAACCGCTTGAGCGGCCCGAACCACAGCACGTCGCCGACCATCGACGCGCCGTTGTCGCCGACCGAGAAGCCCCAGCGCTGGCTCGCGACATCGACATCGCCGACGACCTCGATGTTCTCCCGCCGGCCATTGCCCAGGCCTTGCTCGTCGGCGAGCCGGATGTACTCGAGCGTCATCGGCTCGAAGCCCATCATCGACGCGGCGACCGCATCGATCGCGACCTGATCCTCGGACGCGAGCATGACGTCCTTGATCACCGGCCGCATCGTGCGCGGGCCCGGACCGTCACCGGCCGTGGTGCCGTCCATGATCGCGAACAGGCCGGCGTGGATCTCCTTCTGGATCGCGAGCAGGTCGACGAGCGTCGCGTGGATCCACGAGTGCGTGTAGTGCCGCTTCGTGTTGAGCAGGCCGCCGAACGCGTTCTTCATCGCGCCCGTGGTGGTCGTGTAAATGTGGCAGTTGTGCGCGACGATGCCGTTCGCCAGGAACGACCCGGCGTCGGGCACCGTGATGTCGAACAGCTCGACATCGTCGGTGATCTCCTCGAGTGAGGTGATCACGTCCCATGCCAGATCCGAATTGGTCAGGAGCCGCAACCGTGCGATCTCGTCGACAAAGCGCCCACCGGCGTCGGCAGCCCCGAGCACGTCGATCAGCTTGCTGGCAATGCGCGGTGTGGGTTGTGTGTAGCCGTGCTCGATATTGTTCACCGAGCTCGCCATCCCGGTGGCCGCCTGCGTGAGGCCGAGTCCTTGCCGAACGTCACGGACCGTCTCCCTTGGTAGTGGGATGGTGTCCCAGTTGCTCGGCTGTTTGCTCGAGCTAAGTCGTTCGGCCTGCATCGCGAGGCGCGCCGCCTTCTCGCAATGCTGCAGCGTTAGCTGCGCTGCCAGGACCGCGACCTGCGCGCCTGAGATCACCACCTTGAAGTACGTCCTGGGCTCCGCCCAGCCATCGAGTTGCTGCTGGCACGGTTTCACCGACGCGACGATTCCAAGTCGCGCCAGAAGCAGGACGAGATCCTTCGCGAGCGCCTCGCTCTTTGTCGTCGCCGAGACCTCTGCCTGCTTCGACGAGACGGTCCCGTCGCCGTCGATATAGCCGGACACGAACGCTGCGATCTCCTCGTCAGAGCACCGGAACAGCAACGGCGGGACGACCTTGTTGCCGGAGTTACAGGGAACTTCGAGCCCGAGCTCCTGGAGAAACCGAACCAGATCTCGCGAGTAGATCGAGATCTGAGCCTGGTTACGCTCGCGCGCCTCGACACCGAACAGATCATTCGTGAGTGCCACGAACTCCGCTCGCAGAGCCAGGTCGGTGTTCGTCCACCAGATCTTGCCGGCGCCCTGTTCGAGGTTCTCTGCACAGCCTTCCGCGATGAAGTAACCCATCCAGCGCCAGAACGCAGGCGATGTCATCGCCGGGACTCGAATGGGAACCACGTTGCGACGCAACGTGATGTCGTGCCGCTTCAGAATGTGCTGGACCCTCTGCCATCGCACGCCGATCCGAGCCGCGATCGCGGTGACTGTTTGTCCCCCCTGGTAGTCGTTGATGATCCGCTGTGCGAATGGGGCCTCGTAGTTGCGCCCCGCGTGAGCGAGCACGGCAGCGCTCGGTGGTCGCGCATGCGTTTGTGGCAGCGGCTGGGGCGCCGCCGTTACGGCCACCTTGCGCGCGATCGCCACGCGGCCACCGATTTGGAGCTCGCCCAGCTTCGTCCAGCCGCTCGGTGCAAATAGCGGGTGATCGGCGGTCGCGACGAGCTCGCGGCCCGTCTTGGTGCAGAGCTTCAGCACCTTGCGGCCACTGCGTTTGCTGCGCGCGAACTGCGTTGTGCGCAACGGGCGCACGTTTCCCGACGCGTCCATCGCAAATACGACCGCATCACCTCCTGCGTGGACAGTCCCGTCCGGGGCAATCGTGGCGAGATCGGAGCGCTGGATCTGTGCGGTCACGAGCTCGCGGATGGTGGTGATCGCGCCGTTGCCGAGGATGACCTTGGTCTCACCCGCAACACACTTCGTCGTTGGCAAATGAACAATATTTACCCCGCGGAACGCGTCGGGGATCTGGATCCCCTCGGGGAAGATCTTGTCGAGGACGTTCATCTTCGCGCGCGGCCGGTAGATCGACCACGTCATGTCCTCGGGCTTGAAGTTGTAGCGGACCGGTACGTCGTAGCGCTTGAAGATCGGCACGTAGCCGTTCAGGTCCTCGCCCTTGAACGCGTCGGTGACCACGGTCTTGTTCTGCACGCAGACGAGGTCCGAGTAGCCGCGCCCACGCAGGCTGCGCACGGTGCCCTCGAGCTGCCAGGGCGTGGTGTTGGCGCCCGGGAACGGGAAGTGCCACGAGATGTTGTCCTTCAGGATCGTCTGCGCGCCCGGCGCGAGCGCCTGGCTGACGCCGCCGAGGTCGTACAGGCGATCGATATCGTCGAGAATGTGATCCGGACGGACCCGGAGGACCGCCACCTTCGATCGAGTCATGGGCCGGACGGTAGCGCCGAAAACTTGCGACGTCGATCCCCGGAGGTGAGTCTGCAGACGTGGGCGAGACTTTATACAGCAGCAGTTATCAACCGGATCCGCGCAGCGCACGCGATGTCCTCGCGTTCGTGCTGACTCCGGTCGAAGCGTTCGCTCGCCCCGACGATCCAGAGGAGCTGGAGGCGGTCACCGAGCTGCTCGGCTCGGCGAAGCAGGAGGCCGTCGATCGCTGGTTCACCCTTCGCGACGAGACGCTCCAGAACTAGCTACTCGGGCTCGAGCTCCTCG
>DAIRFU010000796.1:0-3091 GCA_036794935.1 Kofleriaceae bacterium
CGACGTCGAGCAGTTGGTACCGGTTGGTGCCGCGGCCGAGGATCGGGAAGTCGCGCCCCTCGCGCGCCCACTCGTACATGAGCGCGAACACGCCGAGCCGCTCGGGACCGACGAACGACTTCGGCCGCACGATCGCGACGAACTGACCCTCGCGCCGGGCGGCGAGGCACACGGCCTCGGCCTCGACCTTGGCGATGCCGTAGGGACCGACGCCGTGGACCTGGTCGGTCTCGACGAGCGGGTGGTGATCGGGGACACCGTAGACGGCGGTCGACGAGATGTGTACGACCCGTGCACAGTTCGCCGCCTTCGCGACGTCGAGCACGACGCGGGTGCCGTCGACGTCGATCGTATGGATCTCGTCGGGCGGGTAGAGCGGCAGCGCCGCGGCCGCGTGGACGACGACGTCGCAGCCACGCGCCGCGCGCAGGACGTCGTCCCGATTACGGATATCGCCACGCACCTCGACGATGCGCGCGTGCTCCGGGTAATCGAAGGGCTCGCGATCGAGCGACACGACCTCGTCACCGCGCTCGAGCAGGTGGCGGATCAGGTTGATGCCGAGAAAGCCGGCGCCGCCGGTAACTAGCCAGCGCATTCTGGCCCTGCCTTACCACGGTCGCGATCGGACTGGCACCCGCTGACACACGAAGATCGCATGGGAGTGAACGGTCCGATCGTGGTGGGGCCTCCCAGCCATGGCCAGGCAAGGCCGCGGCGTCCCGTCGCGCAGGCTGGTGCGCGGGTTGCTCATGGAGACGAGCATGAAACTTGGTAGTGCATTCATCCTCGTCCTGCTCGCTGCGTGCAGCGCGGAAGACACCTCCACCTCTTCATCCCTGACAAGAATCCCCGGCGAGTGCGGGGACGTGGAGGTTCATGTCATCGGCATGAAGGAGGCGGGTACAGGAGGTGGCTCCACGGTCGTGCTCCAGCGACCCGGCCACCAGATCCTCGTGCTGTCGTCGTACGCGGCGAACACCTGGAACGTGGAGGTCAAGGGTGACGCCGTGCTCGATGCCGTCTACGCGGTCGGCTACAACCCGCAGAAGGTCGTCAGCAACGTCGACACGAAGATCGTGACCGAGAGCAAGATGGAAGGCGGCGCCGGCGCGACCGGCTACGTCTATCCGGACACCTCGACCGACGCGCTGCTGAAGCTGACCTCGATCCGCGTGGCCCGCCACGCGACGAGCTTTCACGGCTGCGAGACGGCCTCGCGCTGGGTGATCGGCGAGGACATGGCCGTGACGTCGGACTGCGCCCCCGGCACCTATACGCAGTACAACGCCGTGCTCGACTGCGACGGTGACAACACCTGCGGCACCGACGGCGACGACGACGGCGACACCGGCGACGGCAGCGGCGACGGCACCATCTACTGATCGCCGGATCCGCTCCCGCACTCGGCCGGCGACAAGAGGTCGGACCACGCCTATACTCGCAGCGTGCGCCTCCTAGCCCTGTGTTTGACGGTCGCCGCCTGCGGCGAGTCCCCGAGCGCCCCGGCGCCGCAGACGTTCGAGTTCGGCCCGTACACGCTCGCGCCTGGCCAGGAGATCACCGGCCAGTGCGTCAGCGTGACGCTGGGCAACGAGGAGCCGCTCTACGTCAACGCGGTCGAGCTGACGACCGGGGCGGGCTTCCACCACTCGAACTGGTTCTGGGTCCCCGACACGATGTTCACGGGCGAGGACGGCACGTGGAACTGCGACGATCGCCAGTACGACGAGGCGAGCGCCGGCCTCTACGGCGGCGTCCTGTTCGCCCAGTCGACGCAGGCGCAGCACGAGAAGCAGGCGTTCCCGCCCGGCGCCGCGACGCGGATCCCGCCGCACGCGCGCATCCTCGCCGGCACGCACCTGCTCAACACCGGTGACGAGCCGGTCACGCTGTCGCTGTCGCTCGCGATCACGCCGATCGCCGAGCCGACGAAGCTGCTGACCCCGACCTCGTTCGTCAACGAGGCGATCGCGCTACCGCCGCATCGCGTGTCGCGCTTCACGATGGAATGCGACATGGACACGGCGTATCGCAACGTGGCGGGCAGTGCGCCGACGTTCTCGTTCTACTACGCGCTCGCTCACTATCACGACCTCGGCCGCGGCCTCGTCATCGAGGGCGTGCGCGAGGACGGCACCGCCACGACGATCTTCGAGACGACCAGCGCGGTCGGCGACGCGCTCGGCGGCCTCATCGAGCCACCGTTCTCGCTCGCCGGCTACCCGAAGCTGCGCTTCTCGTGTCACTACGATAACCCGCGCGACACGACGGTGACCTGGGGCGTCGGCGATCGCGAGATGTGCACGTTCCTCGCGTTCACCGACTCCGAGTACACGTGGGCCGGCGGCGTGCTGACGAACGATGTCGTACCGGTGATCACCGACTACGGCGATTACATCGAGTACGTCTATCCGTGCTCGCCGATCGGCAAGCTCGTCGAGTAACCGCGCTACGGATCTTCGCCGGGGACCGGATCCTCGATCGCACTCTCGATCGGGCGGTCGGCGATCAGGTCGTTGACCCACTGCTCGAGCGTCAGGTTCTTCGCCTCGATGTCCGAGCCGGCGAACGAGAACAGCGTCGTGCAATGGCTGTCGTTGACGTTGCGCCAGTACGGGATGAAGTAATCGAGGTTGTCGCGGGTGTCGTAGAGGCTGGTGAGCAGCTGCGTATCGGCGTCCCACATGCGCAGGATCTCTTCCTTCGGGGGGAAGTCGTAGAACCGCTCGTACGAGTAGAGGGAGAAGTTGTAGTCGCGGCGGAAGTACGTCGTCGCCAGCCGGTCATTCGGGAACGCGTCGGCGAGCGCGGTGTTGAGCGTGCCCATGTCGTCGAACGTGAAGCCATCCGGCAGCTGACCGCCGAGCGAGTCGACGTTCCACGCGCTGCGGATCTTCGCGTGCAGCGGCGCCGAGTAGCCGCTCGACGGGAACACCGGGCCCGAGTCGTCGAGCATGTAGCCCTTCTCGACCGCGTGAATGCCCTCGCGCAGGAAGTAGTAGTTGACGAGCGAGCCGACGCCGCCGGCCGAGCAGCCGGTGACGAACATCTTCGGCACGTGCGTGAAGTTCTCGTCGAGCCAGGTGAC
>DAIRFU010000797.1:0-3085 GCA_036794935.1 Kofleriaceae bacterium
TCGTCGCGCTGCCGATCACGCTCGGCCTCGGCGTCGACTACGCGATCAACATCGCCGACCGCGCGAGCCACGCCGACCCGGTCGTCGCGCTGCGCTCGACCGGCGGCAGCGTGCTGGTGTGCTCGCTCACGACCGTCTTCGGCTACCTGTCGCTGCTCGTCAGCGATAACCTCGCGATCCGCGGCTTCGGCCTCGCGTCCCTGATCGGCGAGCTGACGTGCGTGATCGCGGCGTTCGCGATCGTCCCCGCGATCGCCGGCGCACAGCGCCGAGCGCCAGAGCACGGGCGTGCGCTGGACGCGCGCTCGTGCGACGAACGCCGCAACGCGGCGCACCCGCTCGCCGGCATGCCAGACGCATTACCGCGCCCGGCGTGTCCGCCGCCTCGCACGATCCGATGCTGATCTTCGCCCTGGCGATGGTCGCCGGGGTACTCGCGCAGATCCTTGGCCGCCACGGCCACATCCCCGGCATCGTGATGCTGCTCGGCACCGGCATCCTGCTCGGTCCGGACGTCCTCGGCGTGATCGAGCCGCGCGCCCTCGGGGCCGGCCTCGAGGGCATCCTCGGCTTCGCCGTCGCCGTGATCCTGTTCTAGGGCAGCATGCGCCTGGACATCGCGCAGCTGCGCCGGCAGAGCCAGGTGATCCGCCGGCTCGTGATCTTCGGCGCGCTGGTGACGACCATCGGCGGCGCGCTCGCGGCCCGCATCATCCTCGACTGGGACTGGCGGACCTCGCTGCTGTTCGGCACGCTCGTGATCGTCACCGGCCCGACCGTGGTCAGCCCGCTCGTGCGCCGGATCAAGCTCGCGCCGAGCCTCGCGGTGGTCCTCGAGGCCGAGGCGGTGTTCATCGACGCGATCGGCGCCTCGATCGCGGTGCTCGCACTCGAGCTCGCGCTGCAGCCGATCATCAACCCGTCGGCGGCGACCTGGAACCTCGCCGAGCGGCTGATCACCGGCATCGGCATCGGCGCGTGCGGCGGCATCGTGCTCGGCGCGCTCCTGCGCGTGCGCGGGCTCGTGCCCCGCGGGATGGAGAACATCCTCGCGCTCGGCTCGGCGGTCGCGCTCTACCAGCTCGCCCAGTTCCTCGCGCCCGAGAGCGGCCTGCTCGCGTCGGTGGCCGCGGGCCTCGTCGTCGGCAACCTGCGCATCCACCGCATGCACGAGCTCGCCGAGTTCAAGGAGCAGCTCACCGTGCTCCTGATCGGTGTCCTGTTCGTGCTGCTCGCCGCCGACGTCCGGCTCGCCGAGGTCGAGGCGATCGGCCCGCGTGCGCTCGCCGTCGCGGTCGCCCTGATGGTGTTCGTGCGCCCGCTCGTCGTGTGGTTCGCGACGCGGCGTGCCGGCATGGGCTGGCGCGAGATCGGGTTCATCGCGTGGATCGGTCCGCGCGGCATCGTCGCCGCTGCCGTCGCGTCGCTGTTCGCGAGCCAGCTCGGCCATCGTGGCATCGCCGGCGGCACCGAGCTGCGCGCGCTGGTGTTCGTCGTGATCGGCGTGACCGTGACCGTGCAGGGCCTGTCCGCCGGCCCCATCGCGCGTCTGCTCGGCCTGCGCCGTGCGTCGAACACGGGCTACCTGATCCTCGGCGCGAACCCGATCGCGGCGTACCTCGCACACCGTCTGCAGGCGAACGGGCAACCGGTCGAGGTGATCGACAACGACAGCGATGACACCCGCCGCGCCGAGGAGGCCGGCCTCCACGTGATCTTCGGCAACGGACTCGATCCGCGCACGCTGATCCGCGCGCGCGTCGACAGCCGGCGTTGCGTCATCGCGGCGACGCCGAGCGAGAGCGTGAACCTGTTGTTCGCCCGCCGCATCGCCGACGAGGCCGATCCGCCGGTGATCTTCACCGCCCTCGAGCCCGCGTCGGACGCCTCGCTCCACCTCGTCCGCGCGATCGACGCGCACGTGCTGTTCGGACGCGGCGAGGATCTCGCCGCATGGGCGGTTCGCTGGCGCCACCAGCAGGTCGAGATCATTCGCCGCATGTACGTGGGCGCGAGCGAGGCGATGCCGACGTTGCCGGCGAATGCGCTGTTGCCGCTGACCGTCGAGCACGGCGGCTCGGTCGCGCTCGTCGACGAGCGCACGCAGCTGCGCGACGGCGATGTCATCGACCTCGCGGTGGCGCACGATGCCAGCGCGGCCGCCGAGTCCTGGCTCGCCGAGCACGGCTGGCTCGAGATCGCCGGCCCGATCCGCGCACCCGCGAAGCGCGTACGCAGCGAGTCGTGAGCTGCGGGCTCACACCGCCGCGGCGAGCCTGCGCACCGCGGTCGCGATCTCGGCCTCGGTGCACGAGGCGAACCCGAACCGCGCCGCGTTGATGCGGCGCCTCGATAACACGAAGCTCGCGCCGTCCTGGAACATCACGCCGGCCGCGAGCGCGCGTGCGTGCCAGCGCTTGACGTCGAGCGCTGGCGTGACGGTGGCCCACAGTGCCATGCCGCCGTTCGGGACGTGAAACGACAGCCGGTCACCGAGCTGACGCCGGAGCGCATCGACGAGCACGTCGCGCCGCGCGTGGTAGATGCGGCGCATCTTGCGGATGTGGCGGCCGAGCTCGCCGTCCTCGATCAGCTCGGCGACCGCGAGCTCGAGTGCGTGGTCACCCTGGCGATCGAGCATGTAGCGCTCGCGGGCGAGCCGATCGATCAGCGCCGCGGGCGCGACCACGAACCCGAGCCGCAGGCCGGGCGCGAGCACCTTGGACAGCGTGCCGACGTAGACGACCACGCCGCGGGTGTCCATGCTCGCGAGCGGCAGCACGGGGCGCCCCTCGTACGCAAACTCGTGATCGTAGTCGTCCTCGACGATCGCGAAGCGGTGCTTGCGCGCGAGCGCGAGGAGCTGCATGCGGCGCGCCGCGCCGAGGACCACCGTCGTCGGGTACTGGTGGTGCGGCGTGACGTAGACGAGTCGCACCGGCGAGCGCGCGCAGATCCGGGCGAGCGCGTCGACGTCGATGCCAGCCGCGTCGACCGGTACGCCGACGAGCCTCGCGCCGGCGCGCCGGAAGGTCGCCCACGCCGGGTCGTAACCGATCTCCTCGACGCACGCGATCTCGCCCGG
>DAIRFU010000180.1:0-11151 GCA_036794935.1 Kofleriaceae bacterium
AGCGCGTAGTTCCAGGCCAGCGTCGCGACGTGCTCGGCGAGCTGGACGCGGCGCGGGCCGGCGCGGTCGCCTTGTGCCGGTGCCGCCGCGAGGTACGCGGCCACGGCCGGCAGCCGCGCGACGAACCGATCATCGGCGAGCACCGACGCGATCGCCGACGCGAGCTGCGCGCGATCCATGGCGGTGAGCTGGGCGTCTTGCGCGGCCGCGTCGCCCGCCCACGTCGCCTCGAGGAACGCGTCGAACGTGACGAGGTCGAGCCCCGCCGCGATCCCCCGGCGCAGCGCGATCTCGCGCGTCAGCCAGCGCGAGACGAGGTGGCTGCCGACGACGATCGTCGACGGCGCGAACGGGTCTGCCGGCGGCAACGCATCCAGCAGCGCGTCGAGCAGGCCCTCGACGCGGTTGCCATGAACCACGCGCAGTGCCACATCAGGCTCCGGGCCAACGATGGAGGGGGCGCGGATTCACTCCGTGCCCCCGGGGACGACGATCCACAGCGCGCCGGGCACGAGCTCGAAGCGCGCGGGCAGCCGGCCGGGGCTCTCGCCGTCGACGTCGAGCTCGATGATGGCGTTTGGCTCGACGGGCTCGGCCTCGACGATGCGCGCGCGGCGCGCCGTCACCTTGTCCATGCCGAGGTGCGTGCCCTGGTAGAGGCGGCGGCCGCTCTTCAATAGATCCGCAAAGCCGAAGTCGCCCATCGCGACCACGTCGAACAGGCCGTCGTCGATCTCGGCGTCGGGCGCGACCTTCATCGCGCCGCCGAAGTACTTGCCGTTCGCGATCGCCACCGTGTTGATCGTCGCCTCGACGCGATCGGCGACGTTGCCGTCGAAGACGAGCTGCACGCGCTGGTTCTTGTACGACCACGTCGCGCGTGCCGTCGCCACCGCGAACGACAGCCGGCCGAACTTCTTGCCCGACTCGTTGACCAGTCGATCGACGACGCCGGACACGCCGAACGACGCGATGTTCGCGAACATGCGCAGCTGGCGGCCTCCGCTCGCGGTCGTCAGCTCGAGCTTGCCGACATCGATCTTGCGGCGGCGGTTCGCCTTGATCACGGCCGCGGCGTCGACCGTCTCGCGCGGGATCTCGAGCGTGCGCCGGAAGTCACCGCCGGTCCCGAACGGGATCAGCGCGAAGCTCGCCTCCGGTGCCACCGGCGCGCCGTGCTCGTCGAAGAAGCCGTTGACGACCTCGTTGACGGTGCCGTCGCCGCCGATCGCGACCACGCGCTCGGCGCCCGCCTTCAGTGCCTCGCGCGCGAGCCGCGTCGCGTCGCCGGCGGCCTGCGTGATCGCCTCGTCGAACGGGAACGCGCGGCCGATGGTGTCGGCGAGCTCGGGCCATCGCTTGCCGAGCCGCCCGCCCTGCGACTGCGGATTGACGATGACGACGGTACGCGGGTCCACCAGCGCAGTATAACGATGCCGTCCGACACTCGGCCGGCTGCCGGCCGCGATCGTCCGCATGCTGGATGTTCGCTCCCGAGCGCGACACCGGCACTCTCCCGCGCCCGAGCCGCGGCCATCAGTAGATCGCGGGAACGTTCAACCGCTGTGCGAGCTCCTGGCTCAGGTGCCGCTCGAGACCAGCCCGGTTCGGGTACTGCCGGCGAAGCGCGTCGCGCTGCGCTTGCGAGAGCCTCGACACTGCCTCGCGCGCATCGGAACGACCTTCGCCGGCGCGGCGGGCCCTCGCCGTGCCGCGTCCGGTCTGACTCTCGCCGTAGTGATGGCCGTGCGAGCTGTAGATCCGGTCCGCGAACTGCACCGCGTATTCGTGGATGTACCAGGTCGCCAACCCGATACGGCGCCCTTCCTCGGCCGCGTTGTGCATCGCCCACATCGTGCCGCCGACGATCACGATCGCGCCGAGCACGGGGGCCGCGACCGCCATGGCCACGGTGCCCGCACCCGCCGTGCCGATTCCCGCGGAGGCGAGCTCGGCACCCTCGAGTCCTGCAGCGCCGGCCTCGGCAAGTCCGGTCCCGGCCTCCGCGGCCGTCCCCGCTTCGGCGAGCCCGGTCCCGGCCTCGGCCGCACCAACCTCGGCCGCACCTGCTTCGGCCGCACCTACCTCGGCCGCGCCTGCTTCGGCCGCACCTGCCTCGGCCGCACCTGCCTCCGCCGCGCCTGCTTCGGCGGCACCGGCACCAGCCTCGGCGGCTCCCTCCTCGACGACCTGGCGGCCGATGCGCCGGCCGATCTCCCGGATGATCGTGGTCCAGTTCGGATCGAACCGCGCCGCGATCTGCACCGTCATGTTGACGAACTCGGTTCCCGAACACTGGTGCTGGAACGCCGCCTCGAGGCTGCCGAACTGGACCTGGAGTGGCCCCGCGCCGCCGCTGGTCTGGTTGCCGGCGCGGACATCGATCAGGTTGAACTGGAACGTCAGCTGCCCCAGATCGAAGACATTGATGGCGGCGGTCTGGGCACCGGCGCGGAACCGACCGCCGCCGGACCGCACGTCGAGGTCGAACCGATCGGCGAACCCATGGCAGTCGCGCATGAGCAGATCACGCAGCCGTCCCGTGCTGTGCACGTTGACCTCGGTGCCGTGCTCCCCGCGTGCGGCCTCGATCCCTTCGCCGGTCTCGACCGCCGGCTCCTCGCCGGGTGGTGGCCGCCCTTCGGTCGTGATCCCTCCGAGCGCCTTCGACTCGATGTGGAGGTTTCCCCATCGCGTCCGGAAGTCACGTTCGAACAGCGGGATCTCGCGAGCCGCGGCGACGGCGACCGGCGGAGTACGGCGCTCACCCTCGTGCTCGGTCTCGCCCTCGCCATCGCGCTGCACCGCCGGGCCGCCGGTGGCGCCGCGATGTGCGTGCACGTCGAGCAGCGCCTGCGCGGACTCGCCGCGCACCACGAGGTCCGCCACCGCGTCCGCGTGCCGCTCGTACGCGTCGCCGCTGCGGCCGACGCCGTTATCGAGGCGGACGCCGCCGCGCTGCTGGACCACGTGCGCCGCCTCGTGCGCCGCCAGCCGCAGGTCCGGCGCCGCCGCGAATGCGACGTCGTCACCGACGGCATAGCCGCGGGCTCCGAGCGCACCGGCGGCAGCCGTCGCAGCACCGCCGACGTGGGCGCGCACGCCGGACACGTCATGGTGCCCGAACGCCGCCTGGACGCGTTCGAGGTGGGGGAGTGTCGAGGCGGCGCCGTGCGTGCCCGCAGCCGCGAGCTGATGGATACGTGATGGATCGTCCTGCCGCGCCGCCGATCCGGAATCGAGCTGGACCTGGCTGCGCCCGTGCGCGCGCTGGATCTGGTCGAGGAACGGCGACCCCGCGGGCGCGTCGCCATGCGCCGCGGGCCGATGCGCGGCCGAGCTCTCGCGCTGTGCCGCACCGGTGGACGGCGCCTGGAGCTCGCGTGCGAGCGCGCGCGCGATCGAGCCGGTGCTGGGCGGCAGCCTCGTCGTCGGCGTCACGCGCCCGGGCGTACCGGCTTGCGACTCGCTGGTGCGCGCCCCCTCCCGGATGCGCCCCTTGTACTCGAGATCATCCGTCACTGCGGCCTCCCGGTCATCACCTCGACGACGCAGGCCGCTGCCGGATCTTCCCGGATTTCGACTGGCTCGAGCTAGCCGGGGCCGTCGTTCATCGCGCGCTCGATCTTGGTCTTGAGCTCGACGTACTTGCGCAGGAAGTCGTAGTGGCGCTCGCGGAACGCCTGGGTGTAGCGGCGCTCGCGCGTCTTGGCGCGCCAGGCCTCGGCGAGCTCGTCGAGGCGGCCGATCAGGAGCTTCGCGTCGTTGAACGGCTGCAGGATCGGCCGGTTGCCCGCGGTCTCGACGAGGTTGACGTGGCCGTTCTCGGACGGGCCGAGGAACGTGAGCACGACGGTGTCGGGCCGCTGGTTGCGGATCGTCCTCGCGATCGTGCGCGACGGCAGGTCGCTGATGTCCTCGGCGATCATCGCGTAGTGGAACTCACCGGTGCTGATCCGGTCGAGTGCCTCGCCACCCGAGGCGGCGTGCACGAACGCGAAGCCGGGCGGCTTGGCCAGCTCCATCGTCGCCACGAAGTCATCGACCTCGTCGACGACGAGCACGCGCAGCTCGTGGATGTTGACCATGCGCGAGTGATCACGGCCGGCGACCTTGTCGTCGGCGTCGAGCGCACGGCGCTCCGCATCCATGAACCGCTCGAGGAACTCGTCGTAGATCTTGCGGACCTCGGCGAGCACGCTGTCGACCTCGCGCCTGCCGACCGAGCGGCCGGCCGCGGCGAGCACGCGCTCCTGGAGGTACGCGACCGACTCGGGCGCCTTGAGGACCAGATCGAGCGCGCCGGCGCGGATCGCGTCGACCGCGTCCTCGTAGGAGCGGCGCGGCGTGAGCGCGACGATCATCGTCGTCGGCGACTTGCGCTTGATCGCGGCGATCGTCTCGATGCCGGCGCGCGGCGACGGCGTGTCGATATCGACGAGGGCGACCGAGAAGAACTTGCGATCGATCAGCGCGAGCGCGCGGTCGGGATCGTCGATCGTGGTCACGTGCAGGTTCGCCTCGGCGAGCAGCTGGGTGATGCCGGCGTGGACGCGCTCGTCCGCATCCAGCACGAGCACCTCGACGCCGACGAGCGCCGCGTGCACGCCGGAGGTTGCGGATCGTTGAGAGTCGGTGGTCATGAAGTCACGGGTAGGTGAACGGTCTGAACATGTCGAGGGTGGCACCGCCGTGCGCGGATACCCGCCACGACGCGATCTCCGCGACCAGGCAGCGCGCGAGCTCGGCGTTGCCGGTCGAGTTCTCGACGGCGGCGGCATTCGCGATCTGGCCGTCCGGCCGGACCTGGAACGCGATCTGGATCGCGCCCCGCGCTGGGCCGTGGTCGGCGGCGCAGCGCGCGAACACCGGCGTGGAGCGGGCGGCGGCGGCGTCGACCTCGCGCTTCGGATCGGGATAGGGATCCTGCGGCGCGGCGGGCACCGAGCCGACGCGCGCCGCACCGCCGCCGCCGGACGACGTGCTGCTGCCGGTCGCCGCCGCGGTCGGATCCGATGTGCGCCGCGAATCGCGGGCCGGCATCGCCGCCGCGACGCTCGCGGTCGTCGCGCTGTTCGTCGTCGCGGTCGTCGCGCTGTTCGTCGTCGCGGTCGTCGCGCTGTTCGTCGTCGCGGCGTTGGTCGTCGCGGTCGTCGCGGCTTTCATCGTCGCGCTGGTCCTCGCGGTCGAGGCGCGAGGGCGGTCGCTCGACGCCGTCGATGCACGGGTCGCGGCGATCGCGGGCGCCTTCGCGGGCGCGCGGGCGGCGGCGGGGTCGCGCGTGACGCCCTCGATGGGCGCCTCGCGTGCGGCGGCGCGTCGATCGGCGGCGATCGCGATCGCCCCGGTGCTCGGTCCGGACGTCGTCGCGACGCCGTCGAGCGCGGCGGCAGCCGGTGCCTCGCTCTTCCTCTCGGTCGCCTGCTCTGCGGGCGGGCCGCCGGTCGTCTCGCTGGGCGCGGCGTGCCGGGTGGCGAGTCCCTTGACGAGCAGCGTGGCGCCGGCCGCGGCGAGCCCGAGATCGACGATCAACACGAGCGCGATCAGACCGACAGGTCGGCGCGCCGGCACGAGCAGCGAGCCCGAGGTGCTCGACAGCTGCGGCGCAGGCGGCTGGCGCGGCGCGAGCGATCGCGCGGGTGGCTCGCTCGCCGGTCGCGCGGCGTACGGCGATGGCTGTGACGCAGGTCGCACGAGCGAGCCCGGCGGCGGTGTCGCGATCACCCCGGGTGGCGCGGCGGCCGTTGCCGGCGGGATCGATGGTGGTGCGTAGGACACCGGCCCGCCGGGCGGCGGGGCGGGCGCGGCGGTGGGCGGCGCGAGCGGGGCATCATCCGAAATCTTGTGCGTCGGCGCGAGCCTCGGTTGCGCTGGAGGCATGCGCGCACCGCAACCACCGCAGAACCTGGAGTCCGCCTCGTTGTCGGTGCCGCAACTCGGGCAACGCATCCCGCCATCAGGGTAACAAAGCGCGCCTGTCTACGCCTCATATCACCGCGCAATCGCACCCCGCGCGCGCGGTTCACGCGACGCATCGATTGCGGCGCTGGTGACAACGAACCCGAGGCACGACACCGCGCCTGGGGTCTCGGAACCCGCCGGGATCCGGCGGGATGCCTGTGTTACCCTAGCTGCTGGCGATGAGTCAGATCCTCGATCGCGTGCTGACCGCTGCTCGCCAGCTGGGCGCTTCGGACGTGCACCTCAAGGCCGGGCTGCCCCCGATTTTCCGGATCAAGGGCGACCTGCGCACGGTACGTGATGTCCCCGCGTTGACGCGCGAGGCCATCGCGCAGTTCGCGGTTCACATGATGAACGACCGCCAGCGAGCGGAGTTCGAGACCAACCTCGACATCGATCTCGCGTACGGCACGCCAGATGGAGTGCGCTACCGCGTGAATCTGTTCCAGCAGCGCGGCTCGGTCGGCATGGTGCTGCGCCTCATCCCTCCGGAGGTGCCGCCGTTCGAGCGGCTGAACCTGCCCCAGACGGTGCTCGACCTCGCGAACAACGGCCGCGGCGTCGTGCTGGTCACCGGCGCGACCGGCTCGGGCAAGTCGACCTCGCTCGCCGCGATGATCGACTACATCAACACGCAGCACGCGTATCACATCGTCACGGTCGAAGATCCGATCGAGTACACGTTCCGCGACAAGCGTTCGGTGCTCAACCAGCGCGAGATCGGGTTCGACACGATGTCATTCGCGCGTGCACTGCGCGCGGCGCTGCGTCAGGATCCCGACGTGATCCTCGTCGGCGAGATGCGCGACTTCGAGACCGCGCAGATCGCGATGACCGCTGCCGAGACCGGCCATCTCGTGCTCTCGACGCTGCACACGGTCGATGCCACGGAGACGATCAATCGCATCGTCTCGATGTTTCCCACGCACCAGCAGCAGCAAGCGCGGCTGACGCTCGCGAGCGTGCTGCGCGGCGTCGTCTCGCAGCGCCTGCTGCCGCGCGCCGACGGCAAGGGCATGGTGCCGGCGCTCGAGATCATGGTGAACACCGAGCGCGTGCGCGAGATGATCGAGGAGCCGACGCGTACGCGGGAGATCAAGGACGCGATCGCCGAGGGCCTGCACCCGTACGGCATGATCACGTTCGACCAGAGCCTCGCGTCGCTGGTCAAGCAACGACTGGTCACGTACGAGGAGGCGGTCAAGCACTCGACGAGTCCCTCCGACTTCGCGCTGCTCTTCCGCGGCGTGTCGGGGACCGCGAGTGGGTGGTCGGGCAACTCCGCCGATTCCAAGGGAGCTGGCAATGACGAGTTCGAGATCGAGCATTTTGAGAAGTAGCCTCGTCATCCTCGCAGCCCTCATCCTCTGGGTGGGCCGCGCGGATGCCGGCCGCAAGCGCCTCGTCGTCCTCGAGCTCGATGGTCCGAAGGCCGAGAAGTTTCACAGCGACCTGGTCAAGCTCCTCAAGAAGCACAACACGGTGCTCTCGACGAGCAAGTGGCGCGACAAGGCCGAGGATCTCGACGCGACCGCGGTCACCGACAAGAACGTCAAGAAGCTCGCCCGGAAGCTCAAGATCGACGGCGTCATCACCGGTCGCATCGAGAAGCGGCGCGGCGACTACATCATCGCGCTGCAGCTTCGCTCCGGCAGCAGCGGTCGCACGGTCGGCCGCTCGGTCCGCACGAAGTCGGATAGCGCGCGCCTCGACGCGCAGTCGCAGCGCGACATCAAGGACGAGCTCCTCGCCCTGATCGACGAGCTCGAGTCCAACCGAGGAGGCGACGACGAGGACGAGGAGGAGGTCGCGGATGACGAGGACGACGAGGACTCGCGCAAGAGCGGGTTCTCGCGCGGCAAGCTGATGCGTGACGACGACGAGGACAAAGGCGAGTCCCGTGCGGAGCGGCGCAAGAAGGAGAAGGAGCGGGAGAAGGAGGAGCGCGAGGAGAAGAAGCGCCTCGCGAAGGAAGAGGAGGACCGCAAGCGGGAGGACGATCGGCGCAAGGCGGACGATCGGCGCAAGCAGGATGACGAGCGCAAGAAGAAGGACGACGAGGAGGCGTTCGCACGCCGAAACGATCGCTCCGACGACGAGGAGGACGACCGCGGCGACGAGGAGAACGAGGACGGCGACGAGTCGGACGACCGCAGGTCGCGCAAGCGCACCGCATCACGCGACGACGAGGACCAGGACGACGACGAGGGCGACGAGGAAGACGCCGACACCAGCGAGCGCCGCCCCCGCGACCTGTCGCCGGCCGGCCGCGCGATCGACGCTGTCGTCGGTCTGTCGTTCACCGCGCGCAAGCTCCAGTTCGCGTATGCCGCGGATCTCGCGAAGCCCCCGCCGGGCTACAAGCAGTCGGTGCCGGTCGCGGGCGGCATGCTCGACGTCACGGCCTATCCGCTCGCGTTCACCAACACGAAGGGGATCATCCGCGGCATCGGCCTGAACGTGCTCTACGATCAGGTGCTCGTGATCAACTCGCAGAAGCGCTACGCCGACAACATGGGCGTGCAGCAGGTCGCGGATCTGAAGACCACGGAGAACCGGTGGGCGATCGGGCCGGTGCTGCGCTATCCGATGGGCAAGCTCGTGATCGGCGGCAGCCTGACGTATGGCCGCCAGCAGTTCAGCGTCCAGCAGAAGCTCCCGAACGACGAGCCCACCGACATCCCGAACGTCCACTACACGATGATCTCGCCGGCCGCGTTCGTGCGGTACCCGGCGACCTCGAAGATCGTGCTCAACGCGGACGCCGCGTTCCACGCCGTCACCAACACCGGCCAGATCCAGAAGACCGGGATGGACGGCTACGGCGCGGCGACCGTCAGCGGGTTCGAGGTCGAGGGTGGTGGGGACTACATGGTGACGAAGAACCTGTTCGCGCGCGCGTCGGTGCGCTTCGAGTCGATCAGCCTCAAGTTCAAGGGTGATCCGACCTCGCAGAGTAACGTCCGCGACGGCGACCCCGAGCAGGACGTCACCGGCGCGAAGGACACGTACTTCGGCGGCTCGCTCAGCGTCGGCTACGTCTACTAAGAGAAGCCCGGCGCATGCACGCCAGACCGGTCCACGGTACAAACCACCGGTCATGAAGGCAGCCGACGTCCGCCGCACGTTCCTCGAGTTCTTCAAGAAGCACGGCCACCAGGTGGTCGCGTCGAGCTCGCTCGTCCCGGCTCATGATCCGACGCTGCTGTTCACGAACGCCGGGATGAACCAGTTCAAGGACGTGTTCACCGGCGCGGAGACCCGCAGCTACAGGCGTGCGACTTCCTCGCAGAAGTGCGTGCGGGCCGGTGGCAAGCACAATGACCTCGACGAGGTCGGCAAGACGCCGCGGCACCACACGTTCTTCGAGATGCTCGGCAACTTCTCGTTCGGCGACTACTTCAAGCCGGATGCGATCGCCTGGGCGTGGGACCTGCTCACGAACGTCTACGGCATCGACAAGTCGCGGCTCGTCGTGACCGTCTACGGCGGAGACAAGGACCTGCAGGGCGTGTCGCCCGACGACGAGGCGCGCCAGATCTGGAAGAAGGTGACCGGCTTTGGCGACGACCGCGTGATCGGCCTGGGCCGCAAGGACAACTTCTGGCAGATGGGCGACACCGGTCCGATGGGGCCGTGCACCGAGATTCACTTCAATCACGACGCGAACGGCCGCTGGCCGACCAGCGATCCGGCGTCCTGGCAGGGCTGGCTCGAGATCTGGAACCTCGTGTTCATGCAGTTCGAGCGCCGCGAGAAGGACGGCCCGCTCCACAAGCTGCCCGCGCCCTCGGTCGACACCGGCGCCGGCCTCGAGCGCGTGACGAGCGTGGTCCAGGGCGTGCGCTCGAACTACGACACCGACCTGTTCCAGCCGATCATCGAGGAGGCGGCGGCGATCGCGAAGGTCGCGTACGGCGCGGGCCCCGAGACCGACACCGCGCTGCGCGTGATCGCGGACCACGCGCGCTGCTCGGCGTTCCTGATCGCCGATGGTGTCTTGCCGGACAAGACCGAGCGCGAGTACACGCTGCGGCGGATCTTCCGGCGCGCGGTGCGGCACGGCCAGCAGCACCTGAAGATCGGCGAGCCGTTCATGTTCAAGGTCTGCGACCGCGTGATCGACCTGATGGGCGATCACTTCCCCGAGCTGCGCGAGCGTCGCTCGCTGATCCAGAAGGTCACGCTCGAGGAGGAGACCCGGTTCCGCGCGACCCTCGACCGGGGCCTCAAGCAGCTCGAGAAGGAGCTCGCCGAGATCAAGGGAAGCGCGAGCAAGGCGCTACCCGGCTCGACCGTGTTCACGATGTACGACACGTTCGGCTTCCCGGCCGACCTGACGAAGATCATCGCCGAGGAGCGCGGCCTCACGATCGACGAGAAGGGCTTCGAGGAGGAGCTCGAGAAGGCGCGCGAGAAGAGCGCGTTCAAGCTCGACGACACCGCGATCGGCACCATCTTCAAGCAGCTCGCGAGCGAGCTCGGCCCGACGCAGTTCACCGGCTACGACGGCCGCGGCACGAGTGGCGAGGGCAGGTTGCGTGCGATCGTCGTCGATGGCAAGCGCGTGGAGCGCGCGGAGCAGGGCCAGAGCGTCGCCCTCGTGTTCGACCGCACGCCGTTCTACGGCAACTCGGGCGGTCAGATCGGCGACACCGGTTGGGCCGTCTCGCCGGACGCGAAGGTCCGCGTCGACGACACCCAGAAGCCGACCGGCGACATGCACGTGCTCGTCGGCGAGGTCACGACCGGCGCGCTCGCGGTCGGCGATACCGTCAAGTTCACCGTCGACGACGAGCGCCGCGAGAGGATCCGCGCGAACCACTCGGCGACGCACCTGCTCCACCACGCGCTCAAGCACGTGCTCGGCGATCACGTCGGTCAGAAGGGCTCGCTCGTCGCGCCCGACCGGCTGCGCTTCGACTTCACCCACTTCTCGCCGATGACCGCGGAGCAGATCCGGCAGGTCGAGGACCTCGTCAACGCCGAGATCCGCGCGAACAAGGACTCGGTCGTCGAGGTGCTGCCGATCGATCAGGCGAAGCAGAAGGGCGCGGTCGCGATGTTCGGCGAGAAGTACGGCGATCAGGTACGCGTCGTGTCGATCGGCCGCGAGTCCGTCGAGTTCTGCGGCGGCACCCACGTCCGCCGTGCCGGCGACATCGGCATGATGAAGATCGTCGGCGAGGC
>DAIRFU010000181.1:0-11136 GCA_036794935.1 Kofleriaceae bacterium
GCCGCCGCCGTGACATCGGGCGCGCGCACGACGACGAGCGCCGCGAGATCGACGCCGCACTCGGCGACATCGGGCGGGTAGAACGTGCCGTTGCCGAGCGTCAGCCACGCGACCGGCTCGCGTTGCGCCTGCGCATCGACCACGATCTCCATCGCGGTCGTCAGCGTCGCGCTCGCACCGCGCGCCGACAGCTCGACGAGCCGGCCACGCAGCGTCGCCAGGCTCCACGTGGCCTCGGCTGGCTCGCCACCGCGCCGCGCGCGCAGCTCGTCGAGCGACATGACCTTGGCGGTCGCCGCGCTGCCGCGCGCGTTGGCGAGAAACCTCTCGAGCTCGTCGCTCGTGCTCATGGGAACGTATGTTCAGTATCAAGGGCGTCTGACGATCCGTCCACCACCCCGGGATCGACTCGCCGAGATCAGCGAATCAGTTGGTGATCTCGACCGTGAGCATCACCGAGCGGCCGCGCCGCCACAGGTCCAACGTCAGCGAGGCCGCGCCGCGCAGCCCCGTGTAGAGGTCGAGCACCTTGTCCGGGCTCGTCAGCTCGAAGCCGTTGATCGCCCGCAGCGTGTCGCCGTTTTGCAGCCCGAGCCGCGCGTACACCGACCCCGGCCGGATCGCGTACAGCTTGAACCCGTCCGGGGCACCGTTGCGGAACGCCGGCACCACGCGCGCAGCCTTGGCGATCATCATCGGGTCCGCGAGCAGCGCATCGATGGTCGCGCTTGGCACCCGGTAATGCGTGTCGTCGACCTTCTCGATCAGATCGAGCACTGGATGCGGGTCGACGCTCGGCACTGGCGGCGGCGACATCGGAGCAGACGCACGGGGCGCGTCCTGCCGCGCTTGCCGCAGATCGCCGTCGAGCCGCCAGCGCACGAGGAGCGGCTTGCCGCCCCGCGCGATGTCGACGTAGACCGTGGCCGCACGCATCATGCCGAGCTGGAACACGGTCTCGTGCAGATCGGATTCGCCGGTCATCGGCGTGCCGGACACGGCGGTGACCACGTCGTCGGGCTCGAGGCCGAGCGCCCGCGCGAGCTCGGCATCCGCGACGCGCACGCCGCGGGGCACGCCGCGATCGACCACGGCGTCGACCCTAGCCGTCTCGAGCTTGATGACATCCGTCACGTGCACGTCGTGATCCGCCAGCACCGCCGAGTTGGCGCTCGCGGCCGGCGCGCCGCCGCGCGCGATCACGACGATGATCGCGACGAGCGCCAGCGCCACTGCGAGCGCCGCCGCTGCGACCGCGACGATCCGCATCTTGCGCGACGGCTCTGGCTCCGACATTCGAGGAGCATCCGATGTTCACGCGCAGAGTCAACACGTTGCGATGTCGGCATGTCCGTTGCTGTACCCACAGTCATGGACAAGCCGCATGATCAGGATGCTTCTCAGGAAGGTCCCGGGTTGGCCGGGCCCGACTACTTCTCGCTCGTGATCGAGTGGGAACAGCCCGACGACGAGACGGCGGCTGCGCAGCAACGCGATGACACCAGCGGATTCGCCGATCAGGAGGTCCGCCACTGGGATGCCGTCGAAGAGGCGAGCGACGAGTCGTTCCCGGCGAGCGATCCGCCGGCATGGGGTTCGTCGCATGCCGCGCCGACCCAGCAGAGCGCATCGGAGGTCGAGTGCGGCGTACAGGCAGCCGAGCCGTTCGGCTGGGCGCGCCGTCACGTCCGCGGGATCGCGATCGGCGTCGCCGCGTTTGGTGCGCTGCTCGGGATCCAGAGGATGCGCCGTCACGCCGCGTGAGCCGGAGCGCACGTCGCTGGCAGGCGCGAGCGCCCGAGCACAGTAGGATCCGCCCGTGGCCTACGACGATGCGCTTCAGGAGCTCTACCAGGTGCCGCTCGCGCAGTTCGTCGCCGAGCGCAAACGACTCGCCGGCGAGCTCAAGGCGAGTGGCGACGCGGCGGGCGCCAGGCAGCTGCTCGAACGCAAGCGACCGACGCTGTCGGCGTGGGCCGTCGATCAGCTCTACTGGCACGCGCGCGACGCGTTCGACGAGATGCTCGCGACGGCCGAGCAGCTCCGCCGCGGCCACCTGAAGGCGAGTGGCGATCACCGCGACGCGATCGCGAAGCTGCGCCAGCGCGCGGCCGCGATCCTCGAGGATGCCGGCCACGCCGCGACCGAGGCGACGCTGCGCCGGGTGACCACGACCCTCGCCGCGCTGTCGGCGACCGGCGGCTTCGATCCGGATCTGCCGGGCACGCTCGCCGCCGACCGCGATCCGCCGGGCTTCGAGGCAGTCGGCATCCCGAGCGAGCCGCCGGAGCCAGACGAGCCCGCCGCGACGACGCACCACCAGGGCAAGCGCGAGCTCGACGCCGCGCGCGCGGCGCACGCACGCAAGAGCACCGACGAGGCCGAGGCGCGCCGCCGCGAGGAGATGGCCGAGAAGAAGCGCGCCGAGGAGGAGCGCAAGCGGCGGCGGGCGGAGCGCCACAAGGTGGAGACCGCGCTGCGCGCCGCGACGAACGAGCTCGACACCCGCGAGCGCGCGCTCGCGCAGCTCGAGAAGCAGCTCGGCCGCGCACGCGATGACGTCGCCTCCGCGCGGCAGACGCTCGACGAGCTCACCGCGCAGCTCGCCGCGCTCGCGGAGGAGGACTGAGCGGAGCGTCGCGCTACTTGCGGCTGCGCGGCGCGCCGTACGTCGCCGTCACGGCCTGCTGCTTGCCACCGCGAACGAACGTGATCTTGGCGTCGGTGCCGGGCTTCGCGGCCTGCAGCACGAACATCAGATCGTTGACGCTGCGGATATCGACGCTGCCGATCTGGATGATCCGGTCGCCGCCCTTCAGGCCCGCCTTCTCGGCGGCGCCGCCGGGCACGACATCGGAGAGCAGCACGCCGGGCGGCTGGTTCGGATCCTCGCTGTACGACGGCACCGTGCCCAGCGACGCACCCTGCCGGCGGACGTCGCCGGCGATGGTCTGCGGCGGCGCCTTGACGAACGTGAGGCCGTCGGCACGGGTGGCGAGCGTACGCGCGACATCGGCGACGAGCATCGCGACGCGCGCGCCACCCGCGGCGTTGATCTTGTCGGCGTCATCGGTCGCGGTGTGGTAGTCGAGGTGGTTACCGGTGAAGAAGAACAGCACGGGCACGCCGGCGACGTAGAACGCCATGTGATCGGACGGGCCGTAGCCGGAGCCGCCGATCGTGCACGAGACGCGCGCCGCATCGCACGCGGGCTGGACGATCGAGCGCCACTCCTTCGCCGACTCGCCGCCGTTGACGTGCAACGAGTTGTTCCGCATCCGGCCGACCATGTCCATGTTCAGCATCGCCACGATCGGCTGCGGCGCAGCCGTCGATCCGCCTGGCGCCGGCGGGTGCGCGACGTAGTACGCCGAGCCGAGATCGCCCTCCTCCTCGCCGGAGAACGCGACGAGGTAGACGTCGCGCTGGAGCTGCGCCTTCTGCGCGCCGAGCGCGGCGGCGACCTCGAGCAGCGCGGCGACGCCCGAGGCGTTGTCGTCGGCGCCGTTGTGGACCGCGTTGACCTTCGGATCGAGCGCGTTCGTGCCGCCGCCCATGCCGAGGTGATCGAGGTGCGCACCGATCACGATCACGCCGGGCAGCTTGTTGGACGCTCCCGCGCGCAGGACGCCGACGACGTTATCGGTCGGCGTGCGCACCGGCTCGAGCGCGACCACGAGCTTCGCGCGGTGACGACCCTTCTTCAGCGCGGCGGCGGCGCTGCGCTTGATGACGATGACCGGGATGCCGGCATCCGCGCCGCCCGAGACGAGGTCCGCCATGCCGTCGGTCGCGAGCGACGGCAGTGCCGCCTCGTCCTGCGACGGATCGCCGTCGTCGACGACGATCAGGCCGACCGCGCCCTTGCCGCGCGCGACGAATGCCTTGAAGCGGAGGTCGCCGAGCCGCGCCGCGGTCGACGGGCCGAGCTGCTTGGCCGGTGGCGTGAAGCGATGGACGAGCGCGATCTTGCCCTTGACGTTCTTGCCCCGGTAGTCGTCGAGCTTGGTCTCGGCGTCGACGATGCCCCAGCCGGCGGCGACGATCGGCGCGCTCACCGTCGTGCTCGCGGAGAACGGCATCGGCGTGAAGTCGGCGGCTGTGACCGGCTTGCCGTCGAGCTCGAGCGCGGTCGCCGCGCCGCGCTTGACCTCGGTCGTGACGTCGAACGTCTGGCGCCAGCCGTTCGCCATGCCGGGCTCGGCGCCGGCGGCAGCGAGCTGCTGCTGGACGCTGTCGGCGGCGGTGGCGAGGCCCTTCGTACCGATGCCACGGCCCTCGCGCTCGTCGGCGGCGAGGAATGCGACCGCCTTCGCGAACCGATCGGCGGACTCGGTCTCGACCGCCGTCGCCGGTGCCGGCGCGTCGGCCCAGTCGGCGAGGAACACGTTCGTGTCGTGCTCGCCCGCCGGCGTACCGGTCGCGCGGTAGTTGCCGCCGACGACATCCTTGCGGTTCGACGAGAACGCGAGCGTCTTGCCATCCGGCGAGAACACCGGGAACCCGTCGAAGCCGGGCGCGGTCGTGATCCGCTCGAGATGCGTGCCGTCGATGTCGATCGCGTAGATGTCGAACTCGGGCCCGCGCGGGTTGACGTAGTTCGACGAGAACAGGATGCGCTTGCCATCGGGGAAGAAGAACGGCGCGAACGACGCGCCCGGCAGGTACGTGATCTGGCGCGCCTCGGTGCCGTCCGCGTTCGCGACCCAGATGTCCATCTTCGTCGGCTTGACGAGGCCCTGCCCGAGCAGCTCCTTGTACGTGTCGAGGTCCTTGCCCTGCGGCCGCGACGCGCGCCACACGATCTTCGAGCAGTCGGCCGAAAAGAACGCGCCGCCGTCATAGCCCGGCGTGTTCGTCAGCTGGGTCAGGTTCTTGCCGTCCGGATCCATGCGCCACAGCTCGAGGTCGCCGCTGCGCATCGACGTGAAGATGATCGTGCCGTCGGTCGTGCACACCGTCGCCTCGGCGTCGTAGCCCGGCGTGTCGGTCAGCTTCGTGAGGTTCGAGCCGTCCGGGTTGGCCTTGTAGATGTCGTACTCGAACAGGCCCCACAGATAGCCCTTCGACATGTCGGGCGGCGTCGGGCACTCCGCGGAGGTCTCGTGCGTCGACGCGTAGATGATCTGCTGATCGCCCTTCAGGAAGTACGCGCACGTCGTGCGGCCCTTGCCGGTCGAGACCCGCTGCGAGCTGCCGCCGGTCGCCGGCATGATCTCGATCTGGTCGCACTTGTAGGGCGCGTGATTGGTCTGGAAGATCAGCCGGTCGCCGGCAAACGACCAGTACGCCTCGGCGTTGTCGCCGCCGAACGTCACCTGCCGCACGTTCGTCAGGTGGACCTCGCCCGGGAGCGCGAGGCCGGCGGGGGCAGACGGCGGCTTGACCGTGGTGACCTGCCTGGCCGGTTCCGGAGGACAGCAGCTCGCGACCAGCGCCGCGACGATCAAACAACGGCTCATGACGGCGTAGAGTAGCCGAGATCTGCTACGAGATCAGAATGCTGTCAGTCGAGGACGCGTCCCAGGCGGTCGCGCAGCGTATCGCGACGCTGCCGATCGAGCGCGTCGCATTGGCGCACGCGCGCGGCCGCATCCTCGCGGAGCACGTCGTCGCGACAAACCTGCTGCCGCCGTTCGACAACTCGGCGATGGACGGCTTCGCGGCGCGCTCCGCGGAGCTGCCGGCGACGCTGCCGGTCGTCGCCAGTGTCGCGGCCGGCCAGGCGCTGACCGATCCGGTTCCCGAGCGCGTCGCGGTCCGCATCCTGACGGGTGCGCCGATCCCGGTGGGCCTCGATACCGTCGTGATCCAGGAGGACGCGGAGCTCGACGGCAGCCAGGTCACGCTCCCCGCCTCGCCGGTCGACGACAACATCCGGCACGCCGGCGAGGACGTCGCGGCCGGTGACATCGCGGTGCGCGCCGGCGAGCGCCTCGAGGCCGCCGAGCTCGGGCTCCTGGCCGCACTCGGCCTGACCGAGATCCCGGTCGCACGCGCGCCGCGCGTCGCGCTGATCGCGACCGGCGACGAGCTGGTGTCAGCCGGCCAGCCGCTGGGGCCGGGCCAGATCGTCGACTCGTCGGCGCACATGCTCGCCGCGCTGATCCCGGGCTGCGGCGGCATCGCGACCTATCTCGGCATCGCGAAGGACGATCCGACCACGATGGCCGCGATGTTCGAGAGCGCGATGGATCACGACGTCGTGATCACGACGGGTGGCGTCTCGGTCGGCGACCGCGATCACGTGCGCGGCGCGCTGACGGCAGCCGGCGTCGAGCTCGAGCTGTGGAAGGTCGCGATGAAGCCGGGCAAGCCGTTCTCGTTCGGCATGAACGGCAAGGTCCCCGTGTTCGGCCTGCCGGGAAATCCGGTCTCGACGTTCGTCGCGTTCGAGCTGTTCGTGCGCCCCGCGCTGCTCGCGATGCAAGGCGCGACGGTCACCGCCCGGCCGCGCGCGCCGGTCCACCTGATCCGCGGCTACCGCAAGCAAGCCGGCCGCACCCACTTCGTGCGTGCGAAGGTCATGCGCAACGGCGAGCACCTGATCGCGCACCCTCACCCCAAGCAGGGCTCGGCGATGCTGTCGTCGCTCGTCGGCTGCAACGCGCTCGTCGAGCTGCCCGCAGACGCCACCGAGATCTTGCCGAACCGGATCGTCAACGCGATCCTGCTGGACGCCGTATGATCGAAGTCACCATCGCAGCCGACCAGGAAGGGCGCATCGACAAGGCGCTCGCTCATCATTTTCCCGACGCGGGACGCCGCCAGCTCGCCGAGCTCTTCGATGCCGGTGCCGTGCGCCTGCGCGGCAAGCGCGCCCGGAAGGGCGATCGCGTCGTCGCCGGCGATGTCATCGAGCTCGCGCGCGTGCCGGTCAGCGGCGATGCGCTGCGCCCGGTCGCGAATCCCGATCTCGCGCTCGACGTCCTGCTCGAGCGCGACGACCTCGTCGTGATCGCCAAGCCGGCAGGCATCCCGTCGCAGCCACTGCGCGCCGGCGAGACCGGCACGATCGCGAACGCACTGGCCGCGCGCTACCCCGAGTGCGCCGCGATCGGCGATGACCCGCGTGATGGCGGGCTCGTCCACCGGCTCGATATCGGCACGTCGGGCGCGCTCGTCGCCGCGCGCACCGAGGCGGCGTACCGCGCCCTGCGGGACGCGTTCGGCCAGGGCCTCGTCGACAAGGAGTACGTCGCGATCACCGACGCGCGCCCGGTCTCGCGCGATAGCGATGCGCCGCTCGTCCAGCGCGGCGACCACGTCCGCGTCGATCACACCGACGGGCTACCCGCGTACACGTCGTTCAACGTCGAGCGCGCGACCGCCGATCACGCGCTCGTGCGCTGCACCGCACAGACCGGCCGCATGCATCAGGTCCGCGCGCACCTCGCCCACGTCGGCGCGCCGATCGCGGGCGATACCCGCTACGGCGGCAAGCCGCTCGGCGAGCTGCCCGGCTTCTTCCTGCACGCCGCGAAGATCGCGTTCCCGCTCGGTGGCGAGAAGATCGTCGTCGATGCGCCGCTGCCGGCCGGCTTCCGCGAGGCGCTCGTGGCCGCGGGCCTGGCCTGATCAGGTCGGACGCGCGAGATCGCAGGCCTCGAGCAGCGCCAGCATGCGCGTCATCCGCAGCCGGTCCTCGCGGTCGCGCGCGCGCTCGACGAGGGCATCGACCGCGGTCTTGCCGTCGAGCGTGTCGAACAGCTCGACGAGTCCCTTGACCTCGAAGCGCTCCGGTCCGACGCGCCGGGTGCGCGATGCGCGCAGCTTGTCCTTGCCGTGCTTCGCGAGCCAGGTGTCGATCACGTCCTCGGCGAGCGCGAGCGCGCCGGCGCCGAGGATCTCGAACGCGTTGAAGTCGAGCGGGAACGCCTCGCGCGGGTTCTCGCGGCCCGCATACCAGGCGAAGCCGCCCTTGTTCCACGTGCAGACGTCGATGATCTTGGTGCGGACCTGACGCGTGAGGTGACGGAACACCTCGAGCGGCTTGAGCAGGCCGAGGCCGACGAGCGTGTCGCCGAGCTTGCCGCCGTAGTGCGGCATCATCGCGAGCGCCATCGCGAGCTCGCCGTCGGACAGCACGGCCTTGGTGACGAGGTAATTGCCGAAGAGCTCGCTCGCGACGTTCGACGACACGTACTCGGGTTGCCCGTCGCGGACGTAGATCTCCTTCTTGATGCCGCCGACCGCGACGACGAGCAGCCCGGTCGCGCGCGCGGTCATCAGCCGGAACAGCACGCGCAGCGGCGACGTGGCCGAGAAGTCGCCGGCATCGTCGGGCGTGTCCTCGATGTCGGCGAGGCCCGGCGGGGTCGGCGGCTTGCGCCGCGCGAGCTCCTCGGCCGACGGCAACTTGATGTCCTCGCGCGAGCGGTTGCGCCTGGGCTCCTCGGTGAGGTCGTCGAACGAGTCGGTCCGCGTGTAGACGCGCGAGCCCGGCCGCCCCTCGTCGGGCATCACGATCGCCTCGACCGCCGCACTGATCGTGTCGGCGATCGGCACCTCGACGACCGCGTCGGAGCGCGACTCGCCGCGCAGGGTTGGCTGCCTGTCACCGCGGCTCGCCTCCGACCGCGAATCGGCCCGTGCCGGCTTCTGCGCGCCACTCTTGCTGGCGTCGGACCGCAGCGGGATCGCCGCGACCGGCGTGCCCTGCACCGGCGTGTGCGCAGCCGGCGTGGGGGTGCGCTGCCCGGCCGACTCGCCACGCGGCGTACCGGGCGACGGTGGCGTGGCGGGCGGTGGCGCGTGCTCGCTGACGGTCACCGCGCGTGACGGCGGCTCCGGCGACTCGGCGTCGTAGCTGACCGAGATGACGGGCATGCTGACATCGGCGTCGTCCTCATCCATCGGCCCCGCCGGGATCGCGCCGAGGTTCTCGCTCGGCGCGCGGCTCTGCGCGACCTCCTCCAGCACCGCGGTCTGCTGCGACTCGTTGAGCGACTTGAGGCGGCGCTGGTTCACCGCCTCGCGCAGCTCGGCGACCACGTCGGCGACGTGCTTCGGCGTCATCCGGTGGCGATGCTCGAACAGCCACTCGGAGAGCGCGTCGCGAAACGCGGCAGCATTCGGCCAGCGCTCGTCGACCGACTTCTTGAGCGCCTTGCGCACGATCGCGGCGAGGCCGGGCTCGATGTCGTGGCCGTACTTCTCGAAGCGCGCGAGCTTGGCGTCGCGCACCATCAGCAGCACGTCGAGCTCGTTCGCGGCGGCGAACAGGCGACGCCCGGTCAGCAGCTCGGCGAGCACGACGCCGACCGAGAACACGTCGCTACGGCCGTCGAGCGGCAGCTCGATCACCTGCTCGGGCGACATGTAGCCGTACTTGCCCTTGAGCGTGCCGGTCTTGCTCTTGTGCGCGCGGTCCGGATCGATCGCGCGCGCGATGCCGAAGTCGACGAGCTTGACGTCTCCGCGAACGCTGAGCAGCACGTTCGACGGCGAGATGTCGCGGTGGACGATGCCGAGCATCGTGCCCTTCTCGTCCCTGAGGTTATGCGCGTAGTCGAGCGCGTCGAGCACCTCGTGGGCGACCCACGCCGCGAGTTGTGGCTCGACGCGGCGGCGGCGCGACGCGAACTCGCGCAGTAACGCGAGCACGTCGATGCCGTCGACGAGCTCCATCGCGATGAACAGCGAGTTGTCGACGCGCCCGAGCTCGAACGTCTGCGCGATCTTGGGATGGACGAGCCGCGCGGTGAGCTTGGCCTCGTCGATGAACATCGCCTTGTAGGTCTCGTCTGCGCTGAGGTGAGGCAGCAGCCGCTTGATCACGACCTTCTTCTGAAACCCGTGCTCCCCGGGCGAGGTCGCGACGAACAACTCGGCCATCCCGCCCATGGCGAGACGCTCGACCAGCTGATAGCGGCCAAAGCCGATCGGGAAGTTTCCCACCGGAATAGCAGCGTATCACGAGAGCCGCGGAGTCAGCTTCGACGCATCAATAAGTGACCGGCGCGCTCGAGTGCGTGCGCGACGGCACTGTCGAATCGATCAAAATGCTGGAACGAAATGTTGCTCTCGGCCGTCAACTTCGCAGCGAGCTCGCGCAGTGGTCGTCGCGCACCCGACAGCAGCACCTGCAGTGCGGTACCCGCGGCTTGCTCGAGAAAGCCCCGATAGCCGCGCTCGAAGTTCTTCTCACCGGGCGCGGCGAAGCCGGCGCAGTCGATGATGAGGCACGGCGCACCGGTCCCGACCGCGAGCATCCACGCGCGCGCGAGCAGGCTGTCGATCACGCTCGCGCTCGGCGCACCGACGAACAGCACGGCGGGCACCTTCGGCAGCACCTCGATGACCGGCGTGCCGGACTCGAGCTGCTCGGAGGTCTGCTCGCGTAACGACTGCAGGCCGGACGCGGAGAACGAATCGAGCGCGACGACGGTCAGCCACTCGAACAGGAGCGTCAGCGACCTCGCGTCGCCCTCGTCGACCATCCCCGCGAGCACCTCACGCAGCTCGAGCAGCAGCGCCGCGACGTCGAACCCGGTGTCGCCCTCGGTGGCGAGCTGTGCGCCGAGGAAGGCACACGCGCGCTCGAGCTCGCGGGTCGCATCGGAACCGGGCTTCAGCGAGGCGGAGTCACCGTGGACCGCTTCGGTAAGTGCCTCGACCAGGCTCGCGACCTGGGCGGTGTGCAAGGCGGCCTTGGTGGCGCGCCGGAAGCGCAGCGGGGACCGTTCGAAGCGCGCGAGCCAGCCAGCGAGGATCTCGCTCGAACGCTCGCGCAGCATCGCTGCGAGCTGGGGCCCATCGCTCACCCAGCGAGCGTAGCAAGCGGATCCCTTGGCCGCCATGTTACGATGCGCGGCGGTGGCACTTTGAAGCTGCTCTCGGTAGCCAGAACGGATGTCGGGCGTCGCCGTCAGATCAACGAGGACGCGTTCTTTCGCGATGATGCACGCGGTTTTTACGTCGTCGCCGACGGTGTAGGTGGTCACAACAAGGGCGAGATCGCGAGCCGCGAGGCCGTCGACCAGCTCCATTCGTGGGTCTACGGCGCTCACCGTGATCTCGATCGCCTCGTCGAGCGGGTCGCTCTCGGGGAGACCGAGTGCGTGTGGGAGATTCGCCGACTGCTCGAGAGCGGCGTCAAGAGCGCCTGCTACATGGTCTACGGCATGGCCGAGC
>DAIRFU010000798.1:0-3070 GCA_036794935.1 Kofleriaceae bacterium
AGCCTGCCGCGTGCATGAGCTTACCGACCTCATGCAGCGAATATGCCCGTACCGAGATCTCCTGCTCGAGCTGGCTGCCATCGTCGAACACGACGGAACGATTGACCTGGATGCGTGACGAGAAGTAGTTGAGCTCGACTTCCTCGAGCACCACGCAGCCGTCGCCCTCCCACCAGACGCGGGTCGGCAGGTCGGCGATCACGTAGTCGCGATTCAGGATTTCGACGAGAACCTTGCCGCTCGGCTTGAGCCCGCGCGCGACGTTCTGGAGCGTCTTCTTGTTCGTCTCGTCGTCGAAGTAGCCAAACGTCGAGAACAGGCAATAGGCGGCATCGAACTGGTTCTCGAAGTCGAGCTCGCGCATGTCGCCGCGCACGAAGTTGATCGTGAGCCCGCGCCGCTGCGCCTCCTCGCCGCCCCGCACGAGTAGCGGCGTCGACAGGTCGAGGCCGACCACGTGGAACCCGCGCGCGGCGAGCTCCATCGCGTGGCGACCGTAGCCACAACCGAGGTCGAGGACCTGCGCGCCGGGCGCGAGGTTCATCGCGTTGATCACGAACTCGGCCTCTGCCTGGGTCGCCTGCGGCGTCAGAAACGGCAGCGTGCGCAGGTAGTCCTCGTCGAAGAGATCGACGAACCACGGCCGCGCCCGCGATACCGGGCGGCTCGGCTCCTTGGTCACCGCGGCGGCGACCGCGGCCTGCGCGAGCGGCTTCTTCGCGGGCGGCGCCGGCGGCGGCTTCGCGGTGGCCGGCGGCGGTGGCGGGTGTGGCGCGGCGGACGGTGCGCCCGATGCGGCGGCCGGCGGGTGCTGCGCGTGCGACGCGTCGATCACGCCGCTCTTGCGATCGGCCTTGTCCTTGTCCGCGGGCGGCGTCGGCGGCACCGACTGGGCGCGCACCGGCTGCGGCTTGCTCGGCGGCAGCGCCGGGCTCGACGGCCGGGCGGGCGGCTCGTCCTTGTCCTCGGTCTCGACATCGACCTCGATCTCGCCCGACGACTCGGCGCGATCGGCGAGCTCCTGGATATCGATGTCGGGCACCGACATCGGCTCTTCGCTGGCCGGCGACTTCTGGAGCACCTCGACGTCGATCGCCGCGAGCGGCATCGTGCGGTTCGTGTCCGCGGGGCTGGCCGCCTTGGCCTGCGTCGCCTGAGCGGCCGACTCGGCCTCGGCCTTCGCCTTGGCCTTCGCCTTCGCGGTGGCCTCGCGAGCGAGCGCCGGCTGGGTCGCCGCACGAACCTCCTCGAGATCCTCCTCGGAGAGCGCGACCGTCTTGTGACGGCCCCCCGGCACCGGCTTTGCCTTCGCCGGCTCGACGGCAGGGCGCTGCGCGGTGATCACGTCCGGTGCGTCGGTATCGACGGTGACGTCGACCTCGAGATCGGTGACGCGGTCGAGGCGCGGCGCGGTGACGCCGGACGACGACATGCGCGCGAAGCCCGCGGCCGATGCCTCGGCCGACAGCCCGAGCGCCTCGAGATCGACCGCGCTCATCTCGCGCGTCTTCATCTCGAAGTCCTGCTCGGCGACCGCGCTCGGCGGATCGATCACGGTCGGCATCGCGTCGGGCGCGATCGGTGCCGAGATCTCGTTGTGGACGGCGCGCGGTACGGGACCCGACGCGTCACTCGTGAAGCTGTACGCGATCGACATCGCGAGCGCGGGATCCTCGGGCACCGGCGCGGGCGGCGCGGTCGGCGTACGCGACCGGGGCACCTTGTCCGACGGTACACGCAGGCCACCGCCGCGACGGCGCCGACGGCGGCGCTCCGCCGTCGTCATGCCGACCTCCATGTCGGAGCCGGGATCCTCGTCGCGCTTTCCGCTCACGCACGGCCTCCGTAGCCGAACGTGCCCATGCGCTCCCCGAACCGCATCCCCTGCCCGATCTCGCCGGCGAGCTTGACGTGGCCGGGCTCGAACACCATCACCACCGTCGAGCCGAGGCGGAACGCGCCGAGCTCGTCGCCACGCGAGAGCTCGTGATCGAGCTCGACGCGCCGGCGCTCGCCCTGGGCGCGCCACGTCACCGACTCCGGCGCGTATTGCAGCGCGATGTTGCCGACGCCGGCCGCACCGACCATCACGATCGCCACTCTACCGAGCCGGCCGGCATCGATGGTGATCACGACCCGCTCGTTGCGCGCGAGCAGCCGATCGCGGCGGGACGCGACGATCGGATTGACGGGCCACAGCGCGCCCGGGATGTAGTCGTAGCGAACGAGGCGGCCATCGATGGGGGTGTGGACGCGGTGGTAGTCGCGAGGCGACAGATAGATCGTCGCGTACTCGCCGCCGGTCAGCCGGTCCGCGAGCTCCTCGTCGAGCAGCAGCTCGGCGAGCTGGTAGTCCTTCCCCTTGGCCTGGATGAGACTGCCGCCGGCGGCGGTGCCGCGCGCGGCGAGCACGCCGTCACACGGCGAGATGATCGAGCCGAGCTCGCCGTCGATCGGCCGCACGCCCGGCCGCAGCCGGCGCGCGAACAGGTCGCCGAGCGACGCGTAGGCCCGCAGGTCCAGCTCGGCCTCGGCGAGGTCCGCGCCGACCGCACGCGCGAACGCCCGATACGCTGCGATGCGCAGCGGTACCGGCAGCCGTCGACGCGCGGCCATACCGACCAACGCTGAGTAAACGGGTCCTGCCAAAGGTTGAGATGACCGGAATTCCACGCGAGTACTCGGCGGTCCCCCCGTTAGACGTGCGGTGCACGCCCCCCGGATATGTTGATTCTGCCAGGGGTGCCGCCGAGTTACAACATCAGCGACCGGCCAGTAACGACCTAACAGTCGTAGTAGAGCTGGAACTCGGCCGGGACGGGGCGTAGACGCACGTGGTCGGCCTCGTTCTCGCCCTTGTAGGCAATCCACGCATCGATCAGGTCGCTGCTGAACACATCGCCCTTCATGAGGAAAGCCTTGTCGTTACGCAGCGCATCGAGCGCGGCGTCCAGGGAGCCCGGGACGTGCGGGACCTCGGCGAGCTCCTCGGGTGACAGCGAATAGATGTCCTTGTCCAGCGGGTCGCCGGGGTGGATCCGGTTCTCGATGCCGTCGAGGCCGGCCATCA
>DAIRFU010000799.1:0-3067 GCA_036794935.1 Kofleriaceae bacterium
CTCGATCTGGTCGTTGGCGAAACAGTCGAGGATCTGGACGACCTCGACGTCGTCGCCCGCCAGCTCGTAGAGCTTGCCGACGATGTCGTCGATGTAGCTGGTCAGCTTCGCGTCCGTGGCCTGTTGGATCTCCAGCGCGTCCGACATCTTCGTCTCCATGTCGAGCTTGAGCGTGCGCACGCGGTCCTCCGGGAACTGGACCAGGTGCTCCACGCGCGCCGCGGAGCGGCTGCGGATCGTGCGCTTGAGATGAAGCTCCAGCGGCACCTTCGCGGGATCCTGCGGAATTCGGACCATCCCGATCGCCGAAACCGGAGCATGGCGATCGCCGAAACCGGCTGATGGCGATCACCGAAACCGGGCATGGCGATCGCCGAAACCAGGCATCCCGATCACCGAAACCGGTGATGGCGATCGCCTGACCTCGGTGGTCAGACCTCTGCTCGACCCTCGGTGATCGGAGGTCGCGCGGACGACGCTGGACGGGCCTGCAGCCGAGCGCCTCCTTGGAGGCTCGATGGCTACGGAGCGACTGTCCATGCGCAAGACACGAGAGATTCTTCGACTCAAAGAGCTGAAGCGGAGCCATCGCGAGATCTCGCGTGTGCTCGGCGTCGGCGGCGCCACGGTAAGCGAGGCCGCCGCACGCGCGAGGGCTGCGGGGCTCGACTGGGCCGCGGTCGCGGCGATGACCGACGCCGATCTCGACGCGCGGCTCTACCCGAGGTCCACGGCAGACGTCGAGCGACCGCTGCCCGACCCGGCGAAGCTCGACATCGAGCTGCGCAAGACCGGCGTGACGCTGCGGCTGTTGCACCACGAGTACCTCGAGCAGAACCGCGTCGGCGCGTACGGCTACACGCAGTTTTGTGCGCACTACAACGGGTGGAAGAAGACGCAGTCGCTGACGATGCGCCAGGTCCACCTCGCCGGCGATAAGCTGTTCGTCGACTACTCGGGCAAGAAGCCGCACATCATCGACGTCGAGACCGGGGAGCCGATCGAGGTCGAGCTGTTCGTCGCGGTGCTCGGCGCATCGAACTACACGTACGCCGAGGTGACGCGGTCGCAGACCGTGCCGGACTGGGTGGGGAGCCACGTGCGCGCCTTCGGGTACTTCCAGGGCGTGCCTGCGGCCGTGGTGCCCGACCAGCTCAAGTCCGGCGTCACGAAGCCGTGCCGCTACGAGCCCGGCGTGCAGCGCACGTACGACGAGCTCGCGCGGCACTACGACACCGTGATCTTCCCGGCGCGCCCGATTCATCCTCGAGACAAAGCGAAGGTCGAAGTAGGCGTGCAGATCGCACAACGATGGATCCTCGCGCGACTTCGGAACCAGCGGTTCTTCTCGATCGACGAGATGAACGGCCGGATCGCCGAGCTGCTCGAAGATCTGAACACGCGCCTAATGCGCCGCTATCGCGCCAGCCGCCGCGACCTGTTCGAGAAGCTCGAGCGCTCGGCGCTGAGGCCGCTGCCGGCGTCGCGCTTCTCGTACGGTCAGTGGAAGAAGGCGCGCGTCAACATCGACTACCACGTGGTCTTCGACGACCACTTCTACTCGGTGCCGTACCAGATGGTCGGAGACGCGGTGTGGATCCGCGCGACCGCGATGACGATCGAGATCTTCACCGACGACAGCGTGCCCACGGACGACAACCGCGTCGGCTCGCACGCGCGCAGCTACAAGCGTGGCGGACACACCACCTCCGACGCGCATCGCTCGGTGCTGCACCTCAAGCACGCGGAGTGGACGCCCGAGCGGATCGTGCAGTGGGCGAAGTCGATCGGCGCGAGCGTCGCGCTGCTAGTCGAGAAGATCCTCGCCGAGCGCAAGCACCCCGAGCACGGCTATCGGTCGTGTCTCGGCATCATCCGGCTCGACAAGACGTACGGGCACGAGCGACTCGATGCGGCCTGCGCCCGCGCCGTGACGGTCGGTGGCCGCTCCTACAAGCACGTCGAATCGATCCTGCGCAACAAGCTCGATCAGGCGGCGCTGCCGAAGACCGACGACGCACCCACGGAATCGCTCGACCACGAGAACGTCCGCGGACCCGACTACTACAACTGACCGATTGACCAAATCACAGGAGATCCGAACCCGATGCTGAATGAACCGACCGTCGAGAAACTCAAAGCCCTACGCCTCCACGCGATGGCCGAGGCCTGGGCCCAACAGCAAGCACAACCGACCCTCAACTCACTCTCATTCGACGAGCGCTTCGGGCTCCTCGTCGATGCCGAGTGGCTCGCTCGCGAGAACGCCCGGCTCAGTCGCGCGATGAAGGAGGCGAAGCTACGGATGTCATCGGCGTGCGTCGAGGACATCGAGTACGCCGCGAAGCGCGAGCTCGACAAGCCGCTCATCCGTCAGCTCGCATCGTGTCGCTGGGTCGCCGAGCACCAGAACGTGATCATCAGCGGCAAGACCGGCACCGGCAAGACGTACATCGCATGCGCGCTCGCACAGCAGGCCTGCCGCAAGGGCTACCGGGCGATCTACCGGCGGGCTCCACGGCTCTACCAGGAACTCGCCCTTGCGCGCGCCGACGGCACCTACCCGCGGCTCCTGGCTCGCCTCGCCAGGACCGACGTGCTGATCATCGACGACTGGGCGCTGTCACCGCTCACCGCCGAGCAGCGCAACGACATCTTCGAGATCCTGGAGGACCGCTACGGTGGCCGGTCCACGATCTTCGCGAGCCAGCTCGACGCCAAGCGCTATCACGAGTACGTCGGCGACCCGACCGTGGCCGACGCGGTCTGCGACCGCCTTCTCCACAACGCCCATCGGGTCGTGCTATCTGGACCCTCCCGCCGGAAGGAGGAGGCTCCGATCAAGTAGGACCCACCAGCGTCGCTTCGCTCCGATCGCCATGGCCGAACCAGGCGATCGCCATGCACCGGTTTCGGTGATCGCGATGGCCGAACCCCGCAGCTACTACCCGGAGGGCCACAAGGGCACGTCGAAGATGCGATGGTTCCGCGCGGAGGCGCCGACCACGTGGGCCGACGCGCGCGATCGGTTGATCGCGGCGGGCATCGTCGATCCGAGTGTCGCCGG
>DAIRFU010000182.1:0-11124 GCA_036794935.1 Kofleriaceae bacterium
TGACCACCACCGCGAGCGCCACGAGCGCCGGGACGGCGGTAGGCACCTGAGGCCTCCACGTCACCTTGACGGCGTCCAGCGACTCCATGCGGACGTATACCCCCGCCCCGAGCAACCACCAATCGTCGTCGTACTCGGGTCCCTACGAAAGCAACCTAATGGACCATGCGTAAGACGACCTCGACGTGCGAGGTCTGCGGCATCAGGTCGAGCGGCCACGCACGATCTGCCCGGTAGCCCGCCTCGACGAGGCGAAGCGCATCTCGCGCGAGAGTCGCCGGATCGCAAGATACGTACACGACGACGGGCGGCGCGTGACGTGCGATGCCGGCCATCGCCTCGAGCGCGCCGGTGCGCGGTGGATCGAGCACGATCGCATCGAACGGCCCGGCGATGGCCGCGAGCACGCGCTCGGCGGAGCCGACCTCGAAGCGCGCGCCGTCGCTCGCCTGCACCGGCTGAGCCGCGTCGCTCGCGATCACGTCCCAGCCGTCCGCGACGAAGCCGCGCGTGAAGTTGCCGGCACCGGCGTGGAGCTCGAGCAGCCGGCGCCGCGTCCCTGGTGCATCACCGAGGCCGCTACCGAGCGCGCCGCGAACCGCCGCGATCAGCGCCGCGTTCCCGGCAGCGCTCGCCTGCGCGAACTGCCACGGCCCACCCACGAGCCCGGGCTCGATCTCGATCACCGTCTCGCCGTGCTGCGCCGTCCCCGCGATGACGCCGACGATCCCGGCGCGCCCGACGAGCCCGGCCGCGCCACGCCACGCGCGCTCGACACCGACGACGATCTCGCCGCGATGGCCACGGAGGAGCGCGACCTCGCCGTCGGGCGGAGATGCCGATGCGACCACGCCGAGCGCGACATCGAGTGCGGGCTCGAGCTGCGGGCAATGGGACGTCGCGATCACGTCGTGGCTGCCGTACGCGTACAGGCCGAGCCGGCCGCGATCGACGTGGAAGCGCGCGCGACGCCGCCAGCCGTACGCAGGTGCCGGTGCGAGCACGCTCTCGATGGCGAGGCCAGGCAGCTTGCGCAGCGCACCCGCGACCAGCGCGTGCTTGGCCGCGAGTTGCGCCGTACGATCGACATGCTGCCACTGGCAACCACCGCAACCGGCGACGAAGTACTCGCACGGCGGTGGCACGCGTGACGGCGAGGCCTGCACGATGTCCACTACCTCGCCGCGCGCGAACGACTTCGTCGCCTTGACGATGCGGACGCGCACGCGATCGCCTGGCGCGCTGCGCGGCACGAACGTGACCCGGCCGTCGGCGTCGCGCGCCACGCCGTCGCCGCCGGCGGCGAGCGCGGTCACGTCGACCTCGATCTCGCTCGCTGCTGCGCCCACCGGTTCCGTGTCCTGTTTCTTCGCATCGCTCATCGGTACGGTCCTGTCGCATCGGGATCGGGCAGCAGCTTCGCGCCGCGCTCCACGCCGAGGCTGTCGGCCCGGCCGTCGCGGATCGCGATCTCGATCGTGCCGGCGGAGCCGACGTACGCGAGCAGCTCTCCGCTCGGCACGTCCTCGTAGGTGCGCAAGACCGGGATGCGGCGCGCCTCGAACATCACGGACCCACCTGCCTCGTGCCCCGGCAGATCCGAGATCAGGTTGCCGAATCCGTCGATGTGGATGATGCGGCCGACGCCCTCCGCCCGCGGGCCCCATGGCGGGATGCCGGCGAGACGCGTCGCCTTGCCGAAATCGTTCGGCGAGTAGCCGCTCGCGAGCCGCGCGGCGACATACGCGAAGATGTCGCGGCCATGAAAGGTCGAGCTGATCTTCGGCGCCAGCAGCGCGGTCTTGGTGATCACGTGCGCGCTGGTGTCGCCGAGCAGCGCGAACACGCCGTTATCGGGACCGACGTAGCGCTGGCCGCACGCGTCGACGATCACGCCCTGGCGCGTGCTACCGACCCCCGGATCGACGACGACGAGGTGGATCGAGTCGGCGGGGAACTCGACCGTCGAGGTCGCGAGGATCCACGCCGCATGTGCGATGTCGCCCGGCGGCACGTCGTGGCTGATATCGAGGATCTGCGTGTGCGGCCACGCCTGGCGCCCCGCCATCGTATCCATCAGCACGCGCGTGATGACACCCTTCACCGCGCCGACGTATCCGTCGCGCGTGCCGAAATCCGTCGTCAACGTGATGATCGGCATCCCGATCGGCAGTAAGACACAGTCGATGAACAAGGTCTACCCAGACGCCCGGGCGGCGCTCGAAGGCGTGTTCGACGGAGCGGTCATATTGGCCGGCGGCTTCGGCCTGTCGGGCAATCCCGAGAACTGCATTCGCGAGCTGGCCCGCCGCAACACCAGGGACCTCACGGTGGTGTCGAACAACTGCGGCACCACCGAGAAAGGCCTCGGCGTGCTGCTCGCCCAGGGCCAGGTCAAAAAAATGATCTCGAGCTACGTCGGCGAGAACAAGATCTTCGAGAAGCAGTTCCTGTCCGGGCAGCTCGAGGTCGAGCTCTGCCCGCAAGGCACGCTGGCCGAGCGGCTGCGCGCCGGCGGCGCCGGCGTGGAGGCCTTCTTCACGCCGACGGGCTACGGCACGCGTGTCGCGGAGGGCAAGGAGACGCGCATGGTCAACGGCAAGCACTGCGTCCTCGAGCACGCGATCCGCGGTGACTTCGCGATCGTCAAGGCGTGGAAAGGCGACCGCTGGGGCAACCTGGTGTTCAGAAAGACGAGCCGCAACTTCAACCCGCTGTGCGCACAGGCCGGCAAGATCACGATCGTCGAGGTCGAGCAGCTCGTCGAGGTCGGCGAGATCGATCCCGATCACGTCCACCTGCCTTCGATCTACGTGCAGCGCATCTTCCAGGGCACCAGCTACGAGAACCCCATCGAGCAGCGCACCGTGCGCAAGAGGAGCGCGTAATGCCTCGCCTGAACCGTGAACAGATGGCGCGCCGCATCGCGGCCGAGCTCCAGGACGGCTTCTACGTCAACCTGGGCATCGGGATGCCGACGCTCGTCGCGAACTTCATCCCGCCCGGCATGGACATCGTGCTCCAGTCGGAGAACGGGCTGCTCGGTATCGGCCCGTTCCCGTACGAGGGCGACGAGGATCCGGATCTCATCAACGCCGGCAAGCAGACGGTCACGACGATCAAGGGCTCCGCGTTCTTCGACTCGGCGCAGTCGTTCGCGATGATCCGCGGCGGCCACGTCGATGTCAGCGTGCTCGGCGCGATGGAGGTCTCGCAGAACGGCGACCTCGCGAACTGGATGATCCCCGGCAAGATGATCAAGGGCATGGGTGGCGCGATGGATCTCGTCGCCGGCAGCCGCCGCGTGATCGTGATGATGGAGCACACGACCAAGGAAGGCGCGCCGAAGCTGCTGCGCGAGTGCACGCTGCCGCTGACCGGCGTCGCGTGCGTGCACACGATCGTCACCGATCTCGCCGTGATCGACGTGACCGCCGGTGCGCTGGTCCTGCGCGAGCGTGCGCCCGGCATGTCCTGCGAGGACATCGCGAAGCTGACCGGCGCGACGCTGACCTGGAAGGGCGACGTCCCCGAGATCGCGGTGTAGCCGCTACACCTTGCACACCGGGGCGCCGAACGGATCGACGTTCGGTCCCGGCGGCTGGCACTTCTCTCGTTCCTTGTCGCGGTCACGATCGCGGTCCTTGTCGCGGTCGCGGTCGCGGCGAGGCGGCGTGAAGTTCGTGCGCGTCGGGCTGGTTCGTACCGGCCGCGTCTTCTCCGGCGTGCTCTTCGTGCCCTTGTCGGGTCTGGCGGTCGCCTTGTCGTCCGAGCTCTTGTCGGGCGTCGCCTTGTCCACGGGCTCGTCGCTGCCCTGCTCGCTCGCGCTGCCCGCAGTCTCGTCGACCTCCTCCAGCGGCACGAGATTGATGTGCTTGTTCTCGTACTCGCCGCCGAGATCGATCTTGCCCTGGAACGGCGCGTACCCTGCCTTCTGCACCGTCAGCTGCGCGATCTTGGTGCCGCGCTTGAGCTTGCTCTCGAATGGCGTCACGCCGACCTTGGTGCCCGCGATCAGCACGTCGGCACCGCTGGGCTCGGAGTAGATGACGATCGAGACCATGCTGTCGATCGTGATCTCGTCGGCACTACCCTTCGCGGGTGGTGGCGGCATCTCGGGCATCGACTGCGTGCGGTCCGACTCGTTCATCTGCTCCGGCTCGTTGTCCGCCGGTTTGGCGATGCGCCGCCCCTCGGGGTCACCGCTGAACGCGACGGCCAGCAGCACGATGATGCCGACCACGACGATGCCCAGGCCGATCAGCAGCGGCCGCCGGTTCGGCGTCAGCTGGACGTCGGGCGCGAGCGCGTCGAGCGGCACCTCGTAGCGCGGATAGGACACGTCGCCGCGCGCCATCGTGGCGCTCGGGTACCCGTGCGCGCCGACCGCGCCCATCGCGGCGTGCGCCGGCCCCGAGCCCGATCCAGGTACGTTGAACTGCGCCTGCGGCGGCGCGGGGAGCGGCAGGTCCGCGTGCGGCGGCGGATACGTGCCGGCGGCTGGGTGCATCATCTGCTGCACGCCCGACGGCGGCGTCGCCGGCAACATCTCGGGCGGTGCGAGCACCGGATGGGCGTGCGACGCCGATTGCGCGGCGATCGCGGCCGGCGGTGGGAACGGTGCGCGCAGTGGCGGATCGGTCAGCAGCTTGTCGGTCAGCGATTGGTTTCGCGATGCGAGCGGATACCCGCGCGGGCTCCACTCGTCCGGTGCACGCGCGTTGTGGCCCGCGTTGCGCGGCAGATCGAGCGAGGTGGCCGCCGCGCTGTTGAGGTCGTCCGAGTCGGCGAACCGAGCGTCATCATCGGGGATGCCGCTGTCATTGACGTCGAGCATGACGACCGGCTGCGACGTGCTGCCCTTGCCGTCGGTCGACGAGATCGTGCTCTCCTTCGGCGCCATCGGCTGCAGGACCTTGGTCGCCGCCGTGTTGAGCCACGGCTCCTGCACCTCGCCGAACATGTCGCGCATGAAGCGGCCAAGGCCCATGGTCGACAGCGACATCCGCGACGCGACGGCGAAGCTCTCGAGCGCCTCGAGCAGGAGACCCGAGCTCTGGTAGCGCTGCGCGGCGTCGATCGCGAGCGCCTTCATGACGATCGCCTCGAGCGCCTGCGGATACCCCTGCACCAGCCGCGTCGGCCGCACGACATCGCCGGTGACAATCCGGTGCATCGTGTCGAAGTCGCTGTCGGCGCGGAAGCAGCGATGCTGCGTCGAGATCTCGTACAGGATGATGCCGAGCGAGAACACGTCGCTGCGGCGATCGACGTCGCGGCCGCGGCACTGCTCCGGCGCCATGTACGCGAACTTGCCCTTGATGATTCCGGACTGCGTCTCGACGGAGCGCGCCGTCGCCTTCGCGATGCCGAAGTCGAGCAGCTTGACCGCACCGTCGTACCCGATCATGAGATTCGACGGCGACACGTCGCGATGCACGATGCCGAGCGGCACACCGTCGGGACCGCGCCGCTCGTGGGCGTGGTGCAGACCAGCGGCGGCGCCGGCGACGACGGTCAGCGCGAGCTCGAGCGGGATCCGCGTGCCCTGGCTGCCGGCCTTCGCGAGCACCGCGCGCAGATCTTGGCCATGCACGTACTCCATCGCGAGGTAGTGGATGCCCACGTCCTCGCCGACCTCGAACACCTGCGCGACGTTCTGATGGTTGAGCGAGGCCGCGAGACGCGCCTCGTCCAGGAACATGTTGACCGCGACCTGATCGTTCGCCCGCTCCGGCGTGATCATTTTCAGCACCACATGGCGTTCGAACGATCCGATACCAGTCGATCGACCGATATAGATCCGCGCCATGCCGCCGGCCGCGAGCGGCATCAGCAGCTCATACTTGCCGAGGCGAGACGGAAGCCCCGCGGCCGTCGCTACGGCTGGCACGATGAAGATCGTTTCATTCCGGGGTGTTCAAGTCAAGGTCCGCCCGGTTAGCAGCCGCAACGTCGCGCATGTGCGCCCTTCACTTACTGGGGCTATTTCGACGTTCCTGCGAGGGTCATGTGCGATACGCGGAACGTCGGCGCGGCGGTCGCGCTGCGCAGCTCGAGGTCGCTCGCGACCAGGTCGATCCGCTTGAGAATCTGGTCGAAGTTCGCGGCGATGGTGACCTCGCTGACCGGGAACGTCAGCTCGCCGCCCTCGATCCAGAAGCCCTGCGCGCCACGCGAGAAATCGCCGGTGACCGGATTGAAGCCGAAGCCCATCAGCTGGGTGACGTAGAGGCCGCGCGGGGTCTGCCGCAGCAGGTCCTCGCGCGAGACACTCCCGGCCTGCATGATCAGGTTGGACGTGGTCGGGCCGGGGTTGCCGCCGATCCCGCTGCCGGCCGATCCGGTCGACGCGCGGCCGAGCTTGCGTCCGGAGTAGACATCGCACAGCACGGGGCCGAGCACGCCCTTGTCGACGACGCCGTTCTTGCGCGTCGGCAATCCGTCGCCGTCGAACGGCCGCGAGCCCGGTGCGCGCGCGATCAGCGGATCGTCGATGATCGTCACCAGCGGCGACGCGATCACCTCGCCTTCCTTGCCGACCAGGTAGCTCGACTTGCGCCAGAACGCGGAGCCATTCGCGACCGAGAACACGGTGCCGACGATCGAGCGCGCGACCTCGGGATCGAACACGATCGGACACTCCTGGGTCTCGACCTTGCGCGAGCCGAGCGTGGCGACCGTGCGTCGCGCTGCCTCGATGCCGACTGCCTCGGCGACCTCGAGCTGGTTCAGAAACCGCGACGCCGTCCACCAGTAGCCGTTGCGCTTCTTCGGGTTCTCCGGATCGGTCGTGTCGTCGCACAGCGGCTCGACGACGAGCGAGCAGTAGCTGCCGCGGTAGCCGCCGACGAAGCCGCCGCTCGTCGCGAATGCCGTCGCGCCGAGCACGCGCGACCACGTCGCTCCCTCGGAGTTCGTCACCCGCGCATCGTGGCGGCGCGCGGCCGCCTCGCCGGTCTTCGCCTCGCGCAGCGCCCAGGCCGCGTCGACGTCGGCGACCGCCGGATCGTAGAGATCGAGATCCGGAATCTGCGTGGCGAGCAGCGCGGGATCGGGTGGCAGTGCGAGCTCGTCCGCCTCGGCGAGCGCGGCGAGCGCGACGCTCTCCTTGCACAGCGCCTCGAGGGACTCGCGCCGCAGATCACTCGTGTACGTGACGGCGCGCTTGGCGCCGACCAGCACGCGCAGGCCGAGCGCGCGGCTGCCCGCCTCCTGCACCAGCTCGGGCTCGCCGAGCCGCACCTTCGCGGTCAGCTCGCTACCGTCACGAACGAGCACCTCCGCATGATCGGCGCCTGCCCGCTTCGCGATCTCGACCGCCAGCGCGGCCGCATCGCACAGCTCCTTGACCGTCTCGTCGGTCACCTGCGCGCCGCTCACTGCGCACCTCCGGCCTGCGTGCCGCCGACGGTGATCGACGCGATGCGCACGGTCGGCGTGCCGACGTTCACCGGCACCGACTGGCCGTCCTTGCCGCACGTCCAGATGCCGTCACTGAGCTGGTAGTCGCTGCCGAGCATGTCGACGCGGCGAAGCACGTCGGGGCCGTTGCCGATCAGGTTCACGCCCTTGAGGGGTGCGGTCAGCTTGCCGTCCTCGATCAAGTAGCTCTCGGAGAGCGAGAACACGAAGTCGCCGTTCGAGATGTTGACCTGGCCGCCCGAGAACCGCTTCGCGTAGATGCCGCGCTTGACGCTCTTGATGATCTCCTCGTGGCCGTGTGGGCCGGCGAGCAGCGACGTGTTCGTCATCCGCGGCAGCGGCATCGAACGGAACGACTCGCGGCGGCCGTTGCCGGTCGGCTGGATGCCGTAGTGCTTCGCGCTCAGCCGATCGTGCATGTAGCCGACCAGCACGCCGTTCTCGATCAGCACGTTCTTCTGACCGGCGTAGCCCTCGTCGTCGACGTTGATCGCGCCACGCGAGCCCTCGAGCGTGCCGTCGTCGACGACCGTACACAGAGGCGACGCGACCTGCTTGCCGACCTGGCCGGTGTAGTTCGACGTCTCCTTGCGATTGAAGTCGGCCTCGAGCCCGTGGCCGACCGCCTCGTGGAGCAGGATGCCCGAGTCGCCCGGGCCGAGCACGACCGGCATCTCGCCCGCCGGCGCGTCGACCGCGTCGAGCATCGCGATCGCGACGCGCGCTGCCTCGACGCCATGCGCCGCCGCATCACGCTCTGCTTGCGCGAAGTACTCCATGCCGTAGCGGCCACCGCCGCCGCCGGATCCGGACTGGCGCTTGCCCTTGTCCTCGGCGACTGCGTGGACGCCGAACCGCATCAGCGGCTGGATGTCGGTCGCCATCCGGCCATCCGACGTGAACACCAGCACCTCCTTGATCGACTCGGTGAACGAGGCCTGGACCTTGACGATGCGCGCGTCGAACTTTCGCGCGGCCTTGTCGGCGGCGCGCAAGAGCGCGAGCTTGTCGATGGCCGGTACGACCAGCGACGGCTGCGGGACGCGATAGAAGCTCGGGGTCGGCACCGACGCCAGGTCGCCGACGCCGACCGGCTTGTGGCCACCGCCCGACGCGATCTGGCCGGCGGTGCGCGCCGCGTGCGCCATCTTCTCCCACGAGAGATCCTCGGTGTACGCGTAGCCGGTCGCGTCGCCCTTGGTGACGCGCCCGCCGCGGCCCAGCGTGATGCCGCGGCCGAGGGTCTTCACCGATTCTTCCTCGAGCACGTAGTCTGCGGACACGCGGAACTCGAAGTATAGGTCGGCGTAGTCGCCGACGGCCTCGAGCGCGAGCAAGAGGAGTCGGTTGGCGAGATGCGCGTCGATCGCGCTTGCGCCACCGGCGGAGAACGGCGCGCGAAGCGTCGCGGGGAGCGTCGTCGTCATGCAGCCACTCTAGCGTGACCATTGGCGATGGGGCCTGCTCGATCGGCGGGTTTTCGCCCGTGCGCCTCCGCCACGGTGGACCTTTCTGCGAACCTCGCCTTGACCCTCACGCGACGTGAGGCCGCAAGGTGCCCTGCGAAGGTGACCCATGGCATGTACCGTCGGAGAGCTCGCGCGACTGACCGGGATCACGGTTCGCACCCTGCACCACTATGACGAGCTCGGACTCGTGGTGCCGTCGCAGCGGACCGTGGCCGGCTATCGCCTGTACGACGACGCGGACGTGATCCGTCTCCAGCAGGTCCTGCTCTTTCGCGAGCTCGGCCTGCCGCTCGACGACATCGCACGCGCGATCGACGAGGCGGGCGACCGCCAGGCTCTCCTGCACCAGCACCGCGAGGTGCTCCTGCAAAAGCGCGCGCGACTCGACGCGATGCTCGCCGCCCTCGACTCCGCCCTGGGCACCCTCGAGAAAGGACAAGTCATGCAGCCCGACGACGTGAAGCAGATGTTCGCAGGATTCGACCCGAGTCAGTACGAGGAGGAGGCCCGGCAGCGCTGGGGCGACACCGACGCCTACAAGGAATCGGCGCGCCGGACCAGGCGCTACGGCAAGGCGGAGTGGGATCAGATCCAGACCGACTGGCAGGCGATCTACGCCGAGCTTGCCGCGCAGATGACCGCCGGCACGCCGGTCACCGATCCCGCCGTGCAGGTGCTCGTCGAGAAGCACCGCGCGCACATCGATCGCTGGTTCTATCCGTGCAGCATCGAGATGCACAGAGGCCTCGGCCAGATGTACGTCGCCGACGCGCGGTTTGCCGCCAACCTCGACAAGGTCGCACCCGGTTTCGCGAGCTATCTCTCGGAGGCCATCGCGGCGAGCTGACGGCGCACGCCAGGTCGCGCGTTACTTCTTGCCTTCGCGGCCGGCGATCTTCGCGAGCTCGCCCTCGGCGGCGTCGCGCGCGGCCTTGATCTCGGCCTCTCCGCCGCCGAGCCACAGCCGTCCGAACGCGCCGAACGTGACCACCTCCATCAGGTGCACGTCGGCGGCCTTCTCGGCCTCGTTCGCCGCGATCGCCGCGTAGGCAGCCGGGTACACCTCGAGGATGTACAGCGTCTGGTTGGTCATGATCGTGTCGCCGTGCCGCATGCGGTTGATGAGCTGGCTCTGATGACCGTCGATGCCAGTGATGATCTGCGACGAGATGACCTTCGGCTTGAGGCGATCTTCGCGCCGCACGCCCATGCGCGACACGATCGCGTCGATCGCCGCCTCGACCTGGCCCTTGTCGCGGTCGTGGATCTCGAGCATGCCGTAGGCGCGCTCGACGATCTGCATGCCCGGACGCACGGTCGTGGCCTTCAGCGCGGCATCGGTCAGCTGGTTGATCGCGATGCCCGGTGCGATCTCGATGAACGCGGCCGCTTCCTTCTCGAGCGGCATGAACCCGGCCGAGACGGTCTGCAGAAACCCGGTCAGCTGCGGCTGCAGCGAGTCGAGGACAGTGAGCGCACGGAGCTCCATGAGCCCCGCACGCTAGCACGGTCCACGCGTCGCGTGCTCGGCCCGCCGGGCGAGACTCGGTGCTTCGGGGGGCTGGTCCGCCGTCGACGATGCGGCCGGTCTTCTCGCGGCCAGCGATGGCCGCGGCCGCGCCGTCGCCTCGGGCGGTCCCCGCGGCCGGCGGTGTAGATACCGTCGACCGCACTCTTGGCATGTTACGTCGCGATGCCGGTATTCGATCGAGCTCGAGGCCGAGCTGGGTGCGGAGCCTGTGCGCCCTCGTCCGGTCGGGTTGTCGCCGCTCGCGAGCGTCCCGATTCACGGGCCCGCGCAGCTCGGTGACATGCTCCGTGCGCAGTCGCGTGGCGCCATGGATGACCGCTTGCGCGCGGTGCGCTGCAAGTGGATACCGAGCCTGCGAACGAGCACGTGCCCCATCACTGCTCTCGTCGAACAAACGTCGAGCTTGTTCCTGGCGAGGAGCAGCGCCGACGACGCCGCGGGGCCTTCGTCATGACGATCACGTCAGGCACGGCGAGAGACGACTGCGGTTGTGCGATGTCGCGAACCGCGCTCGCGCGAGTCCCATCGACAGTACGGCGCGGCTGGAGATCCGTGCTCGGTCGAAGCACGACGACGCGACGGCGACAACGCGACGGCGACAACGCGACGACGACGACGCGACGACGACAACGCGACGACGACAACGCGACGACGACGAGAAAGCAACCACGCGACAACCCGACGACGCGACGACGACGC
>DAIRFU010000800.1:0-3065 GCA_036794935.1 Kofleriaceae bacterium
CGCGTGGACCTCGAGCGGCGACGTGTCGACCTCGGCCGGCGCATCGGGCGTGGGCGCGGTGGCGTCCGCACTGGCATCCGGACCGACGGCGGTGGCCGGAGCGCTGCACGCGCAGACGACGACGAGGACAGCCTCCTTCACGCGGCGCAGTATGGCGGCGCGGCGGTGGCCGACTTCTTACGTTTTGGTTACGTCTCCCGGATCAGCGCCGGCCACGATGGCGGCCGAGCGCGTGATCGACGAGCGGCCGCAGATCCTCGACGAGCTCGGGCGCGCACACGAGGCGGATCGTCGCGGTCGGCTGGCCGAGTGGCATGTCCTCGAGCAGGCGCGACAGCGTGACCGCGCCGTACTTGGGGTGATCGATCACGTGCAGCTCCTCGTCGTCCGACGCGAGGTACGCGGCGTGTCGCGCGGTATCGAGGTGGACGTAGAACCGCCCCGCGCCGGGGAACCGCCGCTCGGCGACCTCGAGGGACTGCGGCCACAGCCGCTCGGCAGCCGGCCGGTCATCGCCGAGATCGAACGTCTTGAACAGGCGCCGCGTGACGAGCCGGCGCGCCAGGTCGCGCAGCACCGCGTCGGTCGCGGGCGGATTGCCATCGATGCCGGCCCAGCGATCGAGCGCGGTGGTCAGCGACACGTCGTGCAGGCGCAGATACTCGTCGACGCCGACCGCACCGCCGCGCGCCATCGCCCCGGCGATCGCGAGGCCCGCCGGCTCGGCACCCGCGCGTGCGAGGTCGGCGAACCGCTCGAGCGTCTTGATGAACATCCACTCGGCCGCGCGCACCGTCTTGTGGTGATAGACCTGCGCGTACATGTACGAGCGCGCGAACAGGTACTGCTCGACCGCGTACATGCCGCGGCGGTAGTCGACGACGAGGTCCGACGGATCCTCGCCGCCCGTGCGCACCGCCGCGACCTGGATCGCGTGGATGATCCAGTCGAGGTCGTAGGTCGCGTAGCCGGCGCCGGAGTAGTGGCCGTCGCGGAGCAGGTAGTCGAGCCGGTCGACGTCGAGCTGCGAGGACACCAGCTTGCGCGCGAAGTGCGGGCGGTACGACTTGCCCCAGAAGCTCTGCAAGGTCTCCGGCAGCCCGGGCTCGAGCTGCTCGAGCACCGCGCGCAGCTCGGCATGCTCGGTCGCGATCCGCGCGCCCCAGCGCTCGTGGTCGTGACCGGCGAACACGTGCTCCCACGCGTGCGAGAACGGGCCGTGGCCGACGTCGTGGAGCAGCGCCGCGACCTTGACGTGAAGCGCGACGTGCGGCTCCAGATCGAGCCGGCGGGTCACGCGCTGCGCGATGTGGAACGCACCGAGCGCGTGGCCAAAGCGCGAGTGCTCGGCGCCCGGGTAGACCAGCCACGCGAAGCCCATCTGCTTGATCCGCCGCAGCCGCTGCATCGCGAGCGTGTCGAGCAGGTCCGCGATCGGCCGATCCGCGCCCTTGAACTCGATGAGCCCGTGCACGGGGTCGCGAAACACGCGGTCCTTCACGGGCGGCATCCTAGCCCAGTTTCCGGCTGCATCCGTGCTTCCTAGCTCGAAAGCCGCACGCTACAAGAGGGCCATGACGCGCATCCGCGAGGTGACGATCGAGCGCCTCGATGCGGCTGTCCGGCGAGCGGACAGTGACCGCGTCGTCGTCGAGGCGCCACTGCAACTGCGCGCGCGCGGTACGCCGGTCGCGACCATCATGCGGACGCCGGGCCACGATCTCGAGCTCGCGCGCGGCCTGCTCCACGCCGAGTCGGTGGCGGCGGGCGCGGTCGCGCAGGCCGGCGAGGACGCGGTCGAGGTCGATGTCGACGCGAGCGCGTTCGCGGGGCGCGGCTTGCTCGCGAGTGCGGCGTGCGGCGTGTGCGGCCGCGTCGCGATCGCGGATCTCGAGCAGCGCGCGCGCGAGGTCGCGGCGGATACATCGATCGAGCACGGCGTGCTCGCGACGATGCCGGAGGCGTTGCGCGCCGCGCAGGAGGTGTTCGGCGACACCGGCGGGCTGCACGCGGCCGGCCTGTTCACGACCGCCGGCGCGCTCGTCGCGGTGCGCGAGGACGTCGGTCGGCACAACGCGGTGGACAAGCTCGTCGGCTGGGCACTCGATGCGCGGCTCGATCCGGCGCGCCACATCCTGCTGCTCAGCGGACGCGCCGGCTACGAGCTCGTGCAGAAGGCGATCATGTTCGGCGTGCCGGTCGTGGCCAGCGTGTCCGCGCCCTCGTCCCTCGCGATCGAGCTCGCCGAGCGGTTCAACGTCGCGCTCGCCGGGTTCGTCCGCGGCACCCGCTGCAACGTGTACAGCCACGCCTGGCGGATCCGCTGATCGGCGATCTCCCGAGCGAGGCGAGGTTTCGGGCGCGATCGGGCCGGTGCGGTGGCTGTGTTCTTGACCTCGCCGCGGATCTGAAATACCGACGAGCATCGGGGTAATGACATGACTCACCGTCACGCCTGGCTCGCAGCTCTTCTCGCGCTCGCCGCCTGCGGCAAGAACAAGGATGCGTCGTCCGCGGAGGCCGCACCGGTGCCTGGCAGTCCAGGCGCGTCGGCACCGGGCGTCAAGGCGCCGGTGAAGGCACCGCCGCGTGGCCCCGAGCACGCGGTGTACTCGCTTGTCGATAGCCGGCTGTCCGCCCACCTGATGCGCGACGGCGGTCTGCTCGTGCCCGCCGGCTCGGCGGGCTTCGCGAAGTACGTCCGGTTCGGCAACCTGATGCGCGGCTCGAAGCGGACCTGGGAGCTGCGCCAGACCGCGGGCGGGATCAAGGTCGCGCGGATGACCGGCTCGGCCGGCACCGTGTTCGTGCCGCTGACCGCGGCGCAGGCCGGCCGCAACACGCTGCGCCTGCGCGTCTTCACTGCCGATGCCGGCGCGCTCAGCATCCGCGTCAACGAGAACAAGGACCTCAACGCCCAGCTCGTCGAGGGCTGGTCGACGGTCGAGCTGCCGGTGCCCCCGGGCCAGCTCCACGAGGGCGAGAACTCGATCGCGATCTTCACCAAGGGCGCGGGCACGCAGCTCGCGTGGCTGCAGGTCGGCGCCACCGGCGCGGTCGGTGAC
>DAIRFU010000801.1:0-3063 GCA_036794935.1 Kofleriaceae bacterium
GATGACGTCGCCGGGACACTCGCTCACGAGGTCGGGACGCTATTCGCCGCGCTGCATCGCCCGGACCGCGCGGATCCGTATCGCACCGCGGAGCCGCCGGCGATCGCGGTCGATCCGGATCGCGATCTCGAGCGCGGCACGATCGCGACGGTGTACCTCGGCCTCGGGGTGCTCGCCGCGAACGCCGCGTTCCAGCAGTACAGCAGCGCCGGTCGGTTCAACGGCGGCTACGTGCCGCTCGAGTACGACGTGCTGCGCGCCGGCGCGCTGCCGATGTCGGCGCTCGCGTACCTGCTCGCGGTGCAGGCGATCGTGCGTGGTGACGACGCTCCGCCGCGAGGGCTCGCGCCGCCGCAGCGTGACGAGGTCAGCGCGTGGATGAAGGCGCTCGACGGCGAGCGCGCGGCACTGTCCGACCGGCTCGGCATCGCGACGAGCGAGCTGCTCGACGTGCCGACCGCGCGACCCGAGGTCGTGCCGCTCGCCGACGCGGTGTCGCCGATCGAGGAGCCGGCGCCGCGTGCGACCGCGTTTCGCTGGCACACGCACCGCGGGGGCGTCGGCTTCGTTGCGGGCACGGTGATGGGCATGGGCCTGGCGTTCGTCGTGTCGCGCGGCCTGTTGCCGATCACGATGCTCGGCGGTGCGACCGCCGGTCACGTGATCGGGCGCCGCGTGCGCGCGCCGCGCTGCTCGGCCTGTGCGAGCCTGCTGCCGCCGGGCACCACCACGTGTGCGCGCTGCGGCGCGGTGCTGCGTGGAGACATCGAGAACCTGAGCGATCGCCTCGAGGCGGAAGAGCGTCTCGAAGAAGACGCCCGCGAAGCCACGTAGCAGCGGGCGCCGCCACGCGGGCCCCGCGCCGAATCACGGGAGCGGCTGTCAACCGGGGCTACCCGGCGAGCGTCCTTGGTATCGAGACGCGATCACGATGCGTGTGCGACACGTGGGCTGACTCGTACCTTTCACGCATCGTCGTCGAGAATCATCGACTCGCTCACAGCGATTACGTGCTTTTTCGTGACTCCCATCTCGCGACTTGGTATTTCTATTCTGGGAGTTCCTTCGACCCGAGGAGGTAACTGACATGGGCAATCTGAGTGAAATCGCGCATCGTCATGGCCGGGACCGCTGGAAGGACGCGGTGTTCATCGCCGCGGCTGTGCTGCTCACCGCGCTGTCGATCGGTTCGGTGACATCGAAGGCCGCGGGGACGCCACACCAGTGGCAGAACGAGGTCACCGTCAGCTACAGCAACCTCGAGATCATGCCGTAACCAGCACGGCGGGCATCGCGCCCGCCGTCACGCGGCCGCGCGACGGCCGTGCAACAGCTGGTCGAGCGACGCGGCCGGCGAGCCCTCGAGCACGGTGATGCCGTGCTTGACGAGCAGTCGACGCCCCGGCTCGAGCGCGGCGCGCTGGTCGCGGACGATCAGCTCGCGGACGCGCCGGCCGTGCGGCGTCGTGGCCGGCGGCAGGAACGAGCTCGCCGATGGCGCGAGCGCGATCACGCTGCCGGCCGCCTTGCGCAGCCGCGCGAGCGCGCGCTTGATGCGGGTCTCGTCCTCGGCGAAGCCGGCCAGGTCGCTGATCAGCACGACGACATCGGGCCGGCCGTTCGCGACCGCACGCTCGACGGCGGTGGCGAAGCCGTGCGCGCGCCGGCCATGCTCCCAGGTCATCCGATACGGCAGCTCGATGCCGCGCAGGCGGCAGAACTGGCGCAGCGGCCGGAGCTGGAGATCGTCCTCGACGAGCTGTGGCGCGCGGACGCGCTTGGTGCCGTCCTTGCCGAGCATCGCGTCGATCAGTCGCTTGCAGAGCCGGCCGGTCGCGGCGACATCGTAGAGCTGGCCGTCGGGCCCGGCCTGGATCTGCATCCAGCGCGGGTCGTCGAGCGGTGGCGCGATCTTGATGCGCACGTCGATCGCCTCCTGGTGCGCGAGGTAGCGCGCGACCAGGGCGACGAGCTCGCCCGCGGTGACGTCGGTGAGGTCGGCATCGACGGCGCCGCGCATGTCGAGCATGCGGTCGATGATCTGCAGGTAGTGATGGTGCCCGGTGTCGGGTGCGAGCTCGGCGATCGGCCGGGTGTCGAAGGCGACGAGACCGACGCGGTCGCTGTTGCCGATCGCGGCCTTCGCGAGCGCCGTGGTCGCGTCGCACGCCCAGTCGATCGGCGATCGGCCGAGCATGCCTTGCCGCATGCCGGCACCGACGTCCGCCAGGATCACGTGCGTCGTCACGATCTCGTTCTCGAGGTCCCGCACCATGAGCTTCTGGCGGCGCGCGGTCGCCTTCCACGCGATGAACTTGAACGGATCGCCGTGGCTGTGCTCGCGGAGCTCGCGCAGCTCGCCGGACAGCCCGCGTCGCCGCACGTGGTGCAGCCCGACCTGCTCGTGGAGCGCACCGCCGACGGCGCGGATCGGTGCGCCGCGCAGGGCGAGCATGCGCGGGAACACCTTGACCGCGATCGGGTTCGGGAAGAACGCCTCGATGTCGAACAGGCCGAGCGCGTCGCCGAACGTGAGCGCCGCCCCGTGCAGCACGTGGTAGCCGCAGGTCAGCGGCTTGACGGTCGTCGTGACCTCGACCTGCTGGCCGCGGCTGACGTTCGCACCCGGCCGCTCCTCGATCGTGAGCCCGCTCGCGCCGAGGATGTGCGTCGACAGCACGCGGAGCCGGCGGCTGCCGTGATTTCGGAACGCGAGGTGGAGCTGGAACGGCCGGTCGACCGCGAGTGCGCCGCCCGGCTGGTCTCCCGGCGGCACCCACCACGACAGCTCGATCTTCTTGCGGCGGAGCAGGATCGCCGTCGGATAGAACATCAGGTACAGCGCGAGCAGCACGGACAGGATCGTGCCGGAGAGCGCCGCGAGCGGCGGCGAGCCGTGGAGTGCGCCGACCACGAGGAACAGCAGCGCCGTGCCGAGCACGAGCTTGCCGCGCGTGGCGAGGCGGGGGATCACGTCATTGCCTCTTGGGCATCTTGTAGCCGACCTTGTCGAGCGCGTCGCCGATGACCGCGGTGCCGGCGGCCCCCTCGAGCTCGGCCTCG
>DAIRFU010000802.1:0-3062 GCA_036794935.1 Kofleriaceae bacterium
CGGCGACCGTCAGGGCGTGCCGTTGGACAGCGTCCATGTACGAGAGGCGCCGGGGAGGAATCGTGAAGCGGCCACGATCGATCTCGGTGTCGTCGATCGTCGAGCCGATGTCGCAATAGCTCTTGAGCAGGTCGGGATTCGCGGCATCGAAGTAGATGTCGCGGTCCAGGCGTTCGGCGGGCAGGCGCTCGAGCGTGTCCCGCCTGGACCGGACGTTGTCCCAGAACGCGTCGGCGCTCGGTGCCTCGGCGAGCCGCGCGCCAAACCCGACGATCGCGATGGGCGTCGCCTTCGCGGTGGCGGCTCGCGGCATCGTGATGTCGTGTCGGCGAGCTGCGCGCGACGCGTCGTACTCCTCGACGAGCAGATGCCAGCTCGTGCCGGTCAGGCTGCACGCGCCGATCGCGGCTCGCCGCGGGCTGTCGATGCCGGGCGGCCAGGGCCGGGTCTCGCTCCGCAAGACGAACGGCGTGCCTTCGAGCGAGAGAGCCTCGCCGGCGGTCGGGGGCTGTCCCGGCAGCTGCCTGTGCTCGAGCGCGAGCGCGACCTTCGTCAGCGCGAGCAGGCCAGCGTTTGCCATCGTGTGCCCGAACAGCTCCTTGACGCACCCGAGCGCGACCTCCTGCTCGGCGGAGCCGATCGCACGCTTCAGTGCCTCGATCTCCAGTGCCGTGTCGCCCGCCCCGAAGCACTCGATGTACTGGAGCGAGGACGGGCGGACGCCGGCGTCGATGCATGCCGACCGGAGGGAGGCCACTCGCGTGTCGGCGCTGGACGGGTAGCGAAAGCTACCGGGTTGCGAGGTGTGCTGCGCCGAGATGCCGGTGATCAGCGCGTAGATTCGATCGCCGTCGCGGACGGCACAGGATTGCCGCTTGAGGATCAGCGCGCCGACGCCCTCGCCGAGCAGAAACCCACGGCTGTCGCGCTCGAACGGCGACCCCGGCTCGTAGGCGAGTAGCCCCTTCGCGTCGAGCGCGGCGATGATGAGGCCGCTCTCGATGCGCTGTCCCGTCACGACGATCGCCAGATCGCTCGTGCCGGCGCGCAGACCGACGACGGCCTCGCGGACCGCGACCAGCGACGTGGCGTCTGCCGATTCGACGACGACGCTGCGACCGCGCAGCTTGAACGCGATCGTGACGCGGCCGGCGATCGTGCTCGCCATCTCGCCCGGCCGATCGTGGGGCGACGCGGCAAATTGCTTCTCGTAGGCACGCCGGAGCTCGTCGACGAACCGCGCGCGCTGCGCCGCCGAGAGATCCGCACCGACGCCGGCGAGCTCCCGCGATACCTCGGCGGCGAACCGTCCTGCTTCGACCCGCAGCGCGTTGTCGAAGGCTCGATCGAGGCCAAAGCACGTGCCGCAGTAGACGTCCGTGCGCTCGCGATCGAACGGCCGCTCTGCATACCCAGCATCGGTCAGCGCGCGGTCGACCGTCTCGAGCACCATCGCTTGCAGCGTCGCCTGCGACGGTCCTTGCGCCGGTGGGATCCCGAACCGACCGTAGCTGGGTTGAAAGGCACCGATCCGGGCGGTCCAGCGACCCAGACGGTCATCTCGATCGGCGAGGTCGAGCTCGCGCCAGTCGACTGAAGCGTCATCACGCAATACCGGCTGGCAACGTGCGATGCGCTGCCAGAGGTCCTCCGTGGTGTTGGTCTCGGGATACAGCGCGCCGATGCCGATGATCGCGACGGGCTCTCGGGATCGGTCAGGTGCCGGCGTCGTCACGCGAATCTCCTGTTGACACAGCCCCGGTCACCCGCGTATCGACCGCTCGCACCATATGGTATGAGTACAAACGATTCGTCACGCACTTGCAACACGGCCTACCACGACTCGGAGATTCACGTGGCAAGCCAGCGTGCCGAATGTTATGAGCTGAAACGAATCATGGCACCGTCCATTCACTGCGCAACACGGGCACGATGATCGCTGGGGCACGGGAGCGGGGCACCTCGATGACCGTGACGCGCGCCGCACTCGCGGATGCGGCCGGCCTCGCGCGCCTCGCGCCGTCCTCGCATAACTGCCAGCCGTGGGCGATCGCTTCCTGCGAGTCCGACGCCGCGCAGCGCGCCGTCTGCGAATGGGCCGGCACCGAGTCGCGCAGCTCCGACGAGCACTGGCTGGTGCTGGGTGTCGATACCGCGCGCGCGCTCGAGGCGCTCCCGACGCTCGCGACCGAGATGCGGCTCAGCTGCGGCATGTTTCTGCAGCTGTTCGCGGGCGCCCTCGCCGAGCAGGGCTTCGCGGTCCGCGTCGTCTCACGCGATGCCGGGGCTCGCGGATTGCGCCTCGACGGCTATCCGTCGTCGTGGTCGCCGCTCGCGGCCGTGGCGGTCACCCCCGGATCGCCACGTCGGCCCGCATGGTCGTCGGCGCTGGCATCGCGCAGGCGCACGAATCGTGCGGCGTACGAGGCGCGGCCGGTCGACCGTGACGTCCAGCACGCACTCCGGCACGCCGAGGCGCTGTTCGCCCGCGAACCCGATCCATCGCCCGTCTCGGTGAACCTGAACGCCGATCCGCAGGCCGTGCGCGCGGTCGGCACGTTCGTCGGGAAGCACGCGAGCGTCGACTTCACCCACGCCGACGCGTGGCGCGAGACCTATCGCTTCATGCGGTTCGGCACGCGCGAGATCGAGACGGCAACGGACGGGTTTGCGATCACCCAGCTGCTCGGTCCGACGCCGGCCGTGGTGCGCCAGCTGCTGCGGCTCGGCCTGTCACCCACCGCGATGCGGATGCTGCGGTACGTCGGCATCCCGACCGCGATGGCCAGAGCCCTGGGCGCGCTCGTCGGCGCAGCGCCGCTGCTGGTGTGCGTGTCCGTCGATCGACCGTCCCCCGGCACAGAGCTCGTCGCCGGCGGCGTCGCGATGGATGTATGGATGCGCGCCACGGCAGCGGGCCTCGCGCTGCATCCCGTGAGCGCGATCCTGCAGCACGACGACCTTCGCGAGCGCTTCCAGCGGACGCTCGGCCTTGCAGGACGCGCCGTGTTCTTCGCGCGGATCGGATCTCCGACGACGACATTTCCAGCCACCCCCCGTCG
>DAIRFU010000803.1:0-3062 GCA_036794935.1 Kofleriaceae bacterium
CCCAGGTGCCGCCCAGAGCCTCGCGCGCCTCGCAGATCGTGTACGAGGTCTCGGGACAGCTCGTCTGCAGGTGGTACGCCGCGTCGATCCCGGAGATGCCCGCGCCCACGATCAGCACATCGACATTCGAGGTCGCCATGTGCCGAGAATACGTCCGGACTCCCGGCTAGAATAGGGACGTGGGGACCGCCGCCGGCCAGACGTTCGGCACGTACATCGTGTACGAGCAACTCGGCAGGGGAGGTATGGCCACGGTCCATCGCGCCGAGATGCGCGACAAGACCGGCAAGCTGCGCCAGGTCGCGCTCAAGCGCCTGCTGCCGAAGGCGGCGGCGCACAAGGAGCTCGTCGCGTCGTTTCTCCAGGAAGCGAAGCTGCTCCAGCACCTGCACCACGCGGGCATCATGGAGACCTACGCGTCGGGCAAGGTCTTCGGCCACTACTACATCGCGATGGAGTACATCCCGGGGCCGACGCTCAAGGAGCTGGTGCAGCACTGCGGTGCCACCGTCGGTGCGGTGCCCGAGGCGATGACGCTCAACCTCGCAGCGCAGCTGTGCGATGCGCTCGATCACGCGCACACGAGGACCGACGCGAAGGGGCGCTCGCTCGGCATCATCCACCGCGACATCTCGCCGGCGAACATCATCCTGTCCACCGACGGGATCGTGAAGCTGATCGACTGGGGGCTCGCGAAGGCCAAGCTCGACGAGACCGACACCGGCGAGCACCAGATCAAGGGCAAGTACGGCTACATCGCGCCCGAGTACCTCGGCGGCAGGCTGTCGCCGCGCTCCGATCTGTGGGCGGTCGGCATCATCATCTACGAGCTGCTCACGAGCCGCCGCCTGTTCGACGGCGCCGATGACCTCGAGACCCTCCAGCGCGTGAAGAACCTGCCGATCCCGCGGCCGTCGCTCGCGAACCCGCGCGTCACGCGCGAGCTCGATGCGATCGTCATGAAGGCGCTCGAGCGCGATCCGACCTATCGCTGGAAGAGTGCCGCCGAGATGCGCGACGCGCTGCGCGAGGTGATCGCCCAGCCGGGCAACCAGGTCGACAACACGCACATCACCGAGTGGGTGAAGTGGGTCTTCGAGCAACAGCCCGGCACCGCCGAGAGCGGGGTCGCGCAGCTGCGCCACATCGCGCATCCCCCCGAGGCGCCGCTGCTGCCGCCGCCGCCGCCGCTCGTCGACGAGACGACCATTCCGTCGGGCCCACCGCTCGAGATGGCCGACCCGGAGCCGACCGCGGCACCGTCGCGCACGAACCTCGTGTGGATCGTCGTCGCGTTCGTGGTCGCGCTGCTGCTCGTCTGGAAAGTGCTCGGCTAGCGCCCTCGTCGCGCGGCGCTCAGGCCAGCGGGGCGAGCAGGTCGTCGATGTCGCGCTCGCTGAGCGTGCTCGTCTGCGAGCTGCCGTGATCGAGGATCGCGCTCGCGAGCAGCCGCTTGTGGCGCTGCAGCGACAGCATGCGCTCCTCGACGGAGCCGGCGACGATCAGATCGTGGACGAACACCGGCTTGGTCTGGCCGATGCGGTGCGCGCGGTCGGTGGCCTGGGCCTGGGCGGCCGGGTTCCACCACGGATCGTAGTGGATCACGGTGTCGGCGCCGGTCAGGTTGAGACCGGCACCACCCGCCTTGAGCGAGATCAAAAATACGTCGGCCTTGCCCTGCTGGAACGCGTCGATCGGCTTCTGCCGATCGGGCGTGTGGCCGGTCAGCGCCACGTGGCGGGTGCCGCGCGCGAGCAGCGCCTCCGAGATCAGCCCGAGCATGCGCGCGAACTGCGAGAACACCAGGATCCGGCGGCCGTCCGCGAGCTGGCTCGCGAGCAGCTCGAGCAGCACGTCGAGCTTCGCGCTGCCCGTCACGTCTCGCGCCGCATCGACCGAGACCAGGCGCGGGTCGCAGCAGACCTGGCGCAGCTTCAGCAGCGCGTCGAGGATCGAGATCTGCGACGCCGCGAAGCCGCGCTGGCGGATCTGCTGCCGGACCTGGCCGTGCGCGGCGACGCGGATGCTCTCGTAGAGCTCGCGTTGCGCGCCGGTCAGCTCGACCGCGCGCACGAGCTGCGTCTTGTGCGGTAGCTCCGGCGCGACCGCGTCCTTGGTGCGGCGCAGGATGAACGGGCGCACCCGGTCGCGCAGCGCCTCGAGCCGGACCTTGTCGCCGCGCTCCTCGATCGGCTGGCGGAACTGGAGCGCGAACTCCTCCTTCGTGCCGAGCAGGCCGGGGTTCAAGAAGTCGAGCAGCGACCACAGCTCGCCGAGGTGGTTCTCGATCGGCGTGCCGGACAGGCAGATCCGGTGGCGCGCGTCGAGCCGGCGGACCGCCTCGCTCGCCTGTGCGCCGCTGTTCTTGATCGCGTGCGCCTCGTCGAGCACGAGGAGGTGGAGCGGCACCTCGGCGAGCTCGTCGCGGTCGCGCGCGACGAGTGGATACGTCGTGATGATCACGTCGTGGCTGGCGAGCGCACCGCGCCGCTCGTGGCGATCGGCGCCGTGGTGGACCGCGATCGACAGGCCCGGCGCGAAGCGCTCGACCTCGCGCCGCCAGTTCCCGACGAGGCTCGTCAGCGTGACGATCATCGCCGGACGATCGAGGCGGCCTTGCTCCTTCTCGGCGAGCACGTGCGCGATCGTCTGCAGCGTCTTGCCGAGGCCCATGTCGTCGGCGAGCACGCCGCCCGCATCGTGCGCGCGCAGGTGCTGCAGCCAGGTGACGCCCTCGCGCTGGTACGGGCGCAGGTCGGCGCGCAGCCCCTCGGGCGCGGCGGCCTCGCGGGCGGCGGGGCGAGGACCGAGCGCGAACGCGTACGCCTGCTCGCGGATCTTCGGATCGCCAACCCAGCGCAGCGGCCGCGCACCGTCGTGCAGCGTCGCGCACAGCTCGACGACGAGCGGCGCGCGGACCGCGGGCGCGCGGACCTTGCCGCCCTCGCGATAGAGCTCGATCAGCACCTTCGCGAGCAGCTTGAGCCGGCCGGGTGGCACCGGCAGCCAGCGCTTGTCGTCGACGCGCACCGCGACGCAACGCCGGCTCGACCGCGCGAGCA
>DAIRFU010000183.1:0-11114 GCA_036794935.1 Kofleriaceae bacterium
TGGCCGCGTACGCGGCGCTGATCGCCGAGGCGGCCGCCCGCGCGAACCAGTTTCTGCCGGTCGCGCGCACGATCTCGATCGACATCCTCGACGAGCGCGGCACGCGGGTCTCGGTGTGGCCGTTCGAGATCGACGGCGATCGGCTGTTCCTCGCCAACCTCGCCGTCGCGCCGGTCGAGGCCGCGCGCGTCGAGTCCACCCTCGCCGAGCTGTCCGCCATCCTCGCCCCGAGTGCGATCGCCTCCTAGGAACCATGAAACCCGCGACCTGCCGACTGGTCGGGATCGTGACGGGGTTCGTCCTCGGCGGCGCGGTCGTGGCGTGGTCGAGCTCGCGCGGCATGCACCGGCCGGGCCCCATGAACACCGGCCACGCGGAGCTCGCGTGCGAAGCCTGTCACCGCAGCGCACCCGGCACCGTGCGCCAGCAGCTGCAGAATGCCGTGCGCCACGCGCTCGGCATGGCCGGCGGCCCCGTCGACGTCGGCTTCGCACCGGTGAGCAACGACGACTGCCTCGCGTGCCATGACCGGCCCGACGATCGTCACCCGGCGTTCCGCTTCCTCGAGCCGCGGTTCGCCGACGCGCGCGCGGCGATCCATCCCGAACGCTGCGTCTCGTGCCATCGCGAGCACGGCGGCGTACGCGTCAGCCTCGCCGATACGACGTTCTGCCGCCACTGTCACGCCGACACCACCGTCGAGAACGACCCACTCGACATCTCGCACCAGACCCTCGTCGCGACGCAGCAGTGGAGCAGCTGTCTCGGCTGCCACGACTTTCACGGCAATCACGGCGTCCGTGCCCCGCATCGCGTCGACGAAGCGTTCGCCATTCACCAGATCGAGCAGTACTTCGCCGGCGGACCGTCGCCGTATCCGCCGCCGATCCGGCGCGCAACTCAACGAAAGGTCATTTCGCCATGAGCAGCCGTCCCAGTACCGGCCGCGACCGCGCGCGGCCCTCGGGGTGGAGGTCGCTGGCCGTCTTCGTCTCCGCCGCCAGCGCCCTCACCGTCTACCTGTTCGTCAACGCACCTCCCGCGCTGTCGGCGCAGACGAGTGGCGAGCGGCGCACGATGCCGATCCGCGCCGTGTTCGCGCTGCTCCAGCACGAGAACAGCGAGGCACGTGCGCTGTGGACGGAGCAGATCGTCGGCCACGGCACCGAGGCCGGCCTCGCATTCGGCGAGCACTGGCGCGACGAGGGCGTCGCCGAGGGACCGTTGCCCGCGCTGTTCCTGCGCGAGACGGCGCGTCACCTCGAACAGACCAAGCTGCAGCTCAGCGTCTTCCTCGGTTCGCGCTATCCGATCAACGCCGACAACCAGCTCGCGGGCGAGCAGGCGACGTGGTTCGCCGCGCTCGAGCGGACCGGTGCGCCGCAGTTCTTCTTCGAGGAGTCGACGCGGATGCAGACCGCGATGTTCGCGGACCGCGCGGTCGTCGCGGAGTGCGCGCGCTGCCACAACGAGCACGCCGGCTCGCCGAAGACCGACTGGCAGCTCGACGACGTGATGGGCGCGACGACGTGGATGTATCCCGACGACGCGATCAGCGTCGAGCGCGCCGTCGCGCTGATCGGGGCGCTGCGCGCGAGCGTCCGCGCCGCGTATGCGAGCTACCTCGAGAAGGCCGCCACGTTCCCGCAGCCGCCGAGCATCGGCTCGCAGTGGCCGCGCGACGGCTACTACCTGCCGAGTGCGGACGTGTTCATGGCCGAGCTCGCGCGCCGGACCTCGAGCGCGACGATGCAGGGGCTGCTCGATCCGCCGTCGGCCGTCGACACCACACGCCCGCTGTTCGCGAGCGCGTTCCCCGCGCGACCGCATCCGGTCGCCGTGCAGGCGCGGCCCGCCCCGACCGCGCCCGCGCTCGTGATCCGCACCACGCGCTCGACGCGGGTCACCGTCGAGAAGGACGATCACCGCCTCATGATCACGCGCCTGCCGGCCGGCGCCGCGACCTCGCTGACCTCGCGGCCGCCCCTGCGCATCCGGCTCAGCCAGCCGGCCGGCGTCGAGATCGAGTACGGCGGCAAGCAGGTCCCGATCCCGGCGCACGTCGAGACCAGGGACGACAGCAAGGGCAGCGATGTCGAGATCACCGTGCCCGCCGTGCGCGAGGACAGCTAGCGTGGCGAGGCAACGCTGGGATGGCTGCATCGCGCTGGTCGCGCTCGGCCTGCTCGCCGCGTACGTGGTCCAGGCGAGCCTGCACCTCGATCTCGATCCGCTGACGCGCCTGCAACAGAACGATCTCTACTGCGCGCTCTCCGGCATGCTGCTCGCGGCGTACCTGCTGTTCCAGGCGCGCCTCGGCGCCCGCCGGCTGCGCGACCCGGCAGGTTCGGTGTCGCGGCACAAGCTCTACGGCGCGCTCGCGCCGCTCGTGCTCTACATGCACGCCGCGCACTTCGCGTACGGCTACTTGCTCGTGCTCGTGCTCCTCTACCTCGGCACGATGCTGTTCGGCCTGATGCACCGCCCGGTGCTCGCGCTGCGAGCGCGCACGCTATTCACGGTGTGGTTCGTGCTCCACGTCGCGATGTCGACGTTCCTGCTCGTGTTCGGCGCGTACCACGCGGTCGTCGCGCTCGCCTACGAGTGAGCACGCGACCGCACTCCGAGCGTAGACTCGGCGCCCGTGCCGCGCCTGCTCCAGCTCTCGCTCCTCGCCGCGATCGCCACCGCGGCCTGCATCCTCACGATCGACCGGCCGCTCGCTCAGTGGGTGGGGGGCCACGACACGGTTCCCGATGTCTGGAACCAGATCATCGCATGGCTCGAGTATCCGCTCGGCATCGAGCCGTGGAAGTGGACCGGCGTCTGCGTGCTCGTCGCGGGCTCGCTCGTGACGCTCGGCGTGTCGCGCCTGCGCCCCGCCGCTGCCGCGTTCCTCGCCGTCACGCTCACCCACCTGCTCTGCCGGCACGCGAGTCTGTGGGGCAAGACGTTCACCGGCCGGCTGCGGCCGACCCAGTGGCTCGCCCACGGCGGCGGCACGCACCCGACGTTCTGGCAGGACGGCGGCTACTCGTTCCCGTCCGGCCACGTGCTGCTGTTCGGCAGCATCGTGCTGCCGATCGTCGCGCTGTATCCGCGCACCCGGCCACTGCTCGCGATCATCGCGTTCGTGATGGTCGCGCGCGTCGCCGTCGACGCGCACTTCGCGTCGGACGTGCTCGGCGGACTCGCGGTCACCGCCGCGTTCACGTGGCTGGCGGTGCTGGTCGTGCGGCGCGTCCTGCCGTCGCAGATACGGCCAGCGTCCCTGCGATGATCAGGGCCGCCCCGAGCAGCGTGCCGAGGCCAGGCGGCTGACCGAAGATCGCGAGCTGCCAGATCACGGCGAAGCAGATCTGCAGGTAGCCGACGCTCATCGCCCTGCCCGCGCGCTCGATCGCGAGCGCATGGGTCATGAACACCTGGCCGAGCTGGGTCATCACGCCGAGGCCGGCGAGCAGCAGCCAGTCGGTGGCGCTCGGCCACACGAAGTCGGCCGCCGCCCACGGGATCGCGAGCGGCGTCGCGACGAGCGGGAAGTAGAACACGATGACGAGCGGGTGCTCGGTCCGCGCGAGCCGGCGCACCGTGACGTAGGCGAGCGCGGCGAACAGGGCCGAGCCGAGCGCGATCGCGACGCCGACCGGATCGGCGCCGCTGTCGAGCGGCATGCCCGGGTGGACGACGAGCACGACGCCGCCGAGACCGCACGCGATCGCGAGCCCCGCCGCCCAGCCGACGCGCTCGCCGAGCAGCCACCACGCGAGCAGCGACGTGAGCAGCGGATGCGTGAAGTGCAGCGTCGTCGCGTCGGCGAGCGGCAGCCGCGCGAGCGCGAGGTAGTAGCAGCCGAGCGCGGCAAACCCGAGCACGCCACGCAACGCGAGGCGGCCGCGCGAGCGTCCCCAGGGCGACAGGCCCGCACGACGGACCATCACGTACGACAGGGCGAGCGTCAGCAGCGCGCGCGCGAGCACGATCTCGCCGGTCGGCAGGTCTGCGCTCGCCAGCTTGACGAGCATGCCCATGACGCTGAACGCGAGTGCGCTCAGTGCCATGTACAGCACGCCTCGGGACGACATCCGGCCGATTAGATGCCAGGCCCCGGCAAATCGCTACGCGGAGCCGGGGCTTGCGATCGCCGCCGCGAGGTGGCGAGCGATCAGCGGGTGGATCTCGAGCTTGGGCCGGTACGTCGCGAGCAGGCCGGCGACCGACGCGAGCACGCGACCGAGCAGCACGAACGAGCGCGGAATGGTCAGCCCGCCGAGTTGCTTGGCCTGCGCGATCTGATCGCCGAACGCGGCGTGCCAGTCGATCTCGGACGTCTGCATGCCGGGCCGGAGCGCGCCGATCAACGATGCAGTCAGATCGACGAGCTGATCCGGATCATCGGCGGCAAACCCGAGCGTGGCCAGCTCGGCGCCTGCCGCGGCGTGGTTGCCGCCCGCGATCGCGAGCACGAGCCGCGCGTACGTCGCCCGCTCGGTGCGACCGAGCTCGAGCATGCAGCCGAAGTCGAGCAGCGCGAGATCGCCGGTCGGCGTGACGAGGAAGTTGCCCGGGTGCGGATCGGCGTGGACCTGGCCACGCACGAGGATCTGCTGCGCGACCTCGCCGACGAGCTGGCCGAGCAGCCGATCGCGGTCCTCGAGGCGCCCCTCGGTGGTCGCCGCCTCGAGCCAGCCGGTCAGCCGCTCGCCGTCGATGCGCGTCATCGTCAGCACGCGCCGGGTCGACAGCTCGTCGATCGGCCGCGGCACGACGACGGAGCCGGTGTACGCCCGCAGCGCATCGGCCTCGGCGGTGTAGTCGAGCTCGATGGCCAGCGCCCGGGTCAGCTCGGCGGCGAGGGTCGCGAGATCGACGCCCGGCAGCTCGCCGACCGTGCTCGCGATCGTCTTGAGCGCCGCGATGTCGGCCGCGATCACGTCCTCGATGCCCGGTACCTGGACCTTGACGACGACCCGCGTGCCATCCGGCAGCGTCGCCGCGTGGACCTGGGCGAGGCTGGCCGCGGCGAGCGGCGTGTCATCGAGCTCGGCGAACACCTCGCCGATCGGCCTGCCGAGCTCGGCCTCGATGCGCGCGCGAATCGCTGCCGCATCGATCGGTGGCACCTCGTCCTGCAACGCGGCGAGCTCACCTGCCCAGATCGGTCCGACGAGATCGGGCCGGCACGACGCGAGCTGACCGAGCTTCGCGATGCCGCCGCGCAGCTCGGCCGCGTACGCGGCGGTCTTCTTCGCGAGCTCGCGGTGATCCTCCTCGCGCAGCGACGGCGTGCCGGTACGCGCGGCCTGGGCGAGCCGGAGCCAGCGCTGGCGCGCGAACAGCGCGGCGGTGATCTGGGCGATGCGGGCGACCCGCGGCGTGGCGCGGCTCACCGTGGTCGCCTGATCCTTCGCGGCGCCGGCGAGCGCCTGCGCGTTGCGCACGATCGCGCCGGTATCGCGGGCGATGTCGAGCGACATCGCGTCGAGCCGGGTACCGACGTGCTTGACCAGGCGCGCGGTGTACGCGGCCGTATCCTTCACGGGCTGCAGCAGTTGCTCCAGTGCAGTACGCAGATCTTGGTTCTCGGTCATTGGCGCAGCTCCTCTAGACAGGTGGTGCAGACGATCACGCGCCCTTGGCCGTGCTCCGCGACTCCGATCGCGGCGTCGCGGCCGCGCGGCAACAGGTCATTGCAGCGCGTGCAGACGGCATTCTTGCCGAGCACGATGGGTTGCCACGCGAGCACGTCGTCGGGATCCGCCGGGGGCGCGGCGGCCGCGACCGCCTTCGGGGCCTCGTCGCGCTCTCGCCCGCCGCGCGCGGCCCGCGCGATCGCGTGGCTATCGGCGACGACATCGCCGACCAGGCCGAATGCGTGGCCGAGTACGTTGCGTACGAGGTTCGAGACGCTGACGCCGAGCTCCTGCGCACGCTTGCGCAGCTCGGCCTCCAGGCTCTCGGGCACGCGCGTGTGGATCACGCGCTCCTTCCTCTCGGCTTCGTCGGGATCGGTCTCGCTGGGGGCGCGTCTACGTGTCACGTTGTGATACACTATGTGTCACATCGTGATACGTGTCAAGCGCGCTATGGTCGGCTCCTCATGGATGTCACCGAGGCGATCGGCAACACACCGCTGATCGAGCTGAAGCGAGTCACCGCGGGCCTTCGGAACCGCGTGTTCATCAAGTGCGAGCACCTGAACCCGGGCGGCAGCGTCAAGGATCGCACCGCCCGCGCGCTGATCCTCGACGCCGAGGCGCGCGGCGTGCTGGTCCCGCACCAGGACCCGCCGATGACGATCATCGAGGGCACCGCCGGCAACACCGGCATGGGCCTCGCGCTGGTCGCCGCCGCGCGCGGCTATCGCTGCGTCTGCGTGATCCCGGAGCGAGTCGCCGTCGACAAGCGCGTCGCGCTGCGCCAGCTTGGCGCCGAGGTCTACCTCGCCAAGCCGGGCGGCATCAAGAGTCCGGACAACTTCCGCAACGTCGCGGCGCGGCTCGCCGAGGAGAACGGCTGGTTCCTCGCCAACCAGTTCCACAACCCGGCGAACCTCGACGCGCACTACGGCGGCAAGGGCTTCTCGGCGACCGGCCCGGAGATCTACGAGCAGATCGGCGGCAAGCTCGCCGCGTTCGTGTCGGCGGCCGGTACCGGCGGCACGATCAGCGGCGTCGGCCAGTACCTCAAGGAGCAGAACCCATCGATCAAGGTCGTGCTCGCGGATCCGATCGGCTCGAGCCTGGGCGAGTGGGTCAACACGGGCACGCTCGGCCCCGACGGGCCGTTCGTGATCGAGGGCATCGGCTCCGCGAGCCTGCCGACGAACCTGCACCGCGAGCCGCTCGACTGGGCCGAGAAGGTGTCCGACGCCGAGGCGCTCGCGATGGTCGAGCGGCTGGGCAAGGAAGAAGGCCTCACCGTGGGCGGCTCTACCGGTGTCAACGTGGTGGGCGCACTGCGCGTTGCCGCACGTGCGGACCTCGATGGGCCCGTGGTGACCATCGCCGCGGACCTGTGGGACCGCTATCGCTCGACGAAGTGGATGAAGGACTGGGAGGCGCGCGAGGCCGCCGGTCTCGTGTTCGTGCCGCCGGCTCAGCCGAAGTCGTAGAGCCCTCCCCGGCGACGCGGGCTAGCCTTGCTGGTGAGCCTGACGCCGCGCCTCGCGACGCTGATCCGCATCGCCGCGGTCGTCGTCGTCGTCGCGCTGCTCTGGCTGTTCCTGCGCGGCCTCGACTGGGACAAGCTGGGGCACGCGCTGCGCGGTGCCGAGATCTGGCCGCTGTTCGTGTCGGCGGCGCTCTACTTCGCGTGTCTGTTCGGCAAGGCGCTGTCGTGGCGGATCATGCTCGAGCCGCACAACGTGGTGCCGATGGGGCGGCTGTATCGCTACACGATCGCCGCGTTCGCGGCGTCGGCGCTGACCCCGGCGCGCGCGGGCGAGCTGTTGCGAGTCTGGGCACTCAAGCGACGCGACGGTGTGCCTGTCGCGCACTCGACCGCGGTCGCGGTCGCCGAGAAGCTGCTCGACGGCGTCACGCTGCTGATCGTGTGCGCGCCGGTCCCGTGGCTCGTCCCCGGCCTGCCCGGCTGGGTGACCAACGCGATGCTGGTGTGCGGCAGCATCGCGTTCGGCGTGATGCTCGCGCTGTTCATCGCGGTCGGGCGCGTCGAGGCGCGCGAGCCACGCTCCTGGCTCGGCCGCTTCATCGCGGGCATGCACGTCGTGCGCGATCCGCGCCGGCTCGCGCTCGCGCTCGTGACGCTCCTGTTCGTGTGGGCCGCTGACCTGATCGCGGTGATGCTCGTGTTGCACGCGGTCGGCATCGAGATCCCGATCGCCGGTGGCCTGTTCATCCTGTTCTCGTTCAACCTCGCGATCGCGGTTCCGTCGACGCCGGCCCAGATCGGCGCGCTCCAGGTCGGCGCGCTGGCCGCCACCAGCCTCATGAACATCCCCGACGAGCCGGCGCTCGCCTTCGCGTTGCTCTACCAGGCGATGCAGGTCGGCCCGCTCTTGATCGTCGGCCTGCTGCTCGAGCTCGACCTCGTGCGCGGCCGGATGCCCGCCGGACCCCCGCCCGCTTCGTAGTACACTGCGCTGCGGTGAAGGCGTTCCTCAGCTACGTGCTGTCGCTCGGTGGCCTCGGCATGGTCATCGCCGCCGTGCTCGGTGCGTACGTGGTGAACCTCAGCTACCCGGCTGCCCGCCTGCGCATGCTCAACATGCTGCGCACGAGCGTGAACCATGCCGAGATCGCGTGCCGCGCCGCGAAGGGCACGTTCTACGAGCCGATCGGCGCCGCGATCAAGATCGGCGCGATGGCCCAGACCACCGACTTCGCGATCATCCAGCAGTCGACGAAGCCAGGCTACGACGCCGCGGTGACCGGCGTGAAGATGCACTGGAAGAAGCTGTTTGGCCGCGGCAAGCTCGGCGTGCTGATGGTCGCCGGCGGGCTCGCGCTCGCGATCTCGGCCGACACCTCACCGGTCCTGCACATCATCATCACGGTGCTGACCGCCGGCGCGGCGGTGTGGTTCATTGTCGCGCGTACCGAGAACGAACGCTCCCTGGTGCGCGCAAAGGCGGAGCTGCTGCCCGAGCTCGATCGGGCTTTCGCCGAGGGTCGCTACGTCCGTCACGGGTGAGGATTGGCGCGTGAACACCCGGGCCCAGCCGTAGTAGGCTCCGCCCGTGAGCGCCGACCACAAGTCACCCCCGACGTACATCCTGCACGCCTTCGCGATCGCCATCGTGCTTCTGGTCTTGCTGGTGCTGTTCCTCCGGCATCAGTGGGGCGGCCACTAAGGTAGGCCCCCCTGCGACCATCTCGCTCGCGAGAAGGACCGTACCGTTTGGCCGTACTTTCGCGGCCGGCACCGGATGCGCATGCTGTGCCGTCATGATGACCATCCGCAGAGCCGCCGAGCGTGGTCACGCCGAGCACGGCTGGCTCGACTCGCACCATACGTTCTCGTTCGCGGACTACTACGATCCCGAGCACATGGGCTTCCGCGCCCTCCGCGTTATCAACGATGACCGCGTCGAGGCCGGCAAGGGATTCGGTGCCCATCCGCACCGCGACATGGAGATCATCTCGTACGTGCTCGAGGGCGCGCTCGCCCACAAGGACTCGATGGGCACCGGCGCGGTGATCCGCCCGGGCGACGTCCAGCGCATGAGCGCCGGCACGGGCGTCGTGCACAGCGAGTTCAATGCCTCGCCAGACGACCAGGTCCACTTCCTCCAGATCTGGCTGGTACCGGCCGAGCGCGGCCTGCCACCGGGCTACGAGCAGAAGACGTTCGGCGACGCCGACAAGCGCGGCGTGCTGAGGCTCGTCGCCTCGCCCGACGGCGGTGACGGCAGCGTCACGATCCACACGGATGCGCGCGTCTATGCCGGCGTGTTCGGCGCCGGTCAACAGGCCGAGCTGGCGCTCGCCGACCAGCGGGGCGCGTGGGTCCATGTCGCGCGCGGCACCATCCGCGTCAACGGCGAGGCGCTCGGCGAGGGCGACGGGCTCGCGATCGAGGGCGAGCGCGCCATCCACATCGACGGCGTCGACGACGGCGAGGTGCTCGTGTTCGACCTTGGCTGAGCGCTACGGCAAGACGCCGATCTTGAACAGCACCCACAGCGTCGCGGCGACGTTGCCGTCGCAGTCGAACTGGCGCTGGGCGTCGGAGACCGAGGCCCACGTCGAGCCGCCCTTGTAGATCTTGCCGTTCTCGATCGTGGCCTTCGTGCTGCCGCCGACCTCGACCGCCAGCTTGTCGCCACGCTTGACCGCGCGACCCTTCGAGCTCCCGCCCTTCTCGATCGTGAAGTCACTGCCCGAGCGGCGGATCGTGAACTGCGTGCTACCGCCCTTCTCGACGCGGTTGTCCTTGCACGTGTAGTCCGCGTACGCGGGCGCGGCGAGCGATGCGAGCAGCGTGGCGATGAGGATCTTCTTCATGGCCCCGCGCTCAGCAGGCGGCGTGCCAGCCGCAACTGGCGAGAACTGCATGGACGGCGGCGGCACTGCACCCGGTGCACGCGGGTGCAGTGCGCACCTCGATCACGTCACTGCGCGAGGTCTTTCTCGATGTCCTTGACGTGCGCCTCGACGTTCTTGTCGGTGATCTCGGTCGTCGCGAGCTCCTCGAAGTCGACCGCGGTCGGTACGTCCACGTCGGCAGCCGCCGCGCTCCCCTCGGCACTCCCCGCCGCGCTGCCCGTATCGGCATCCGCGGCGACCACGGCGGTCGCGCTACCCGAGCCCGCCGTCGCCGGCGCCTCTTCCTTCTTCTTGCTGCCGCACGCGGCGAGCGCCGCGACGAGCACGATCGTCCAGACGTGACGGTTCATGGCTGACCTCCGTTTGCATTGAAGCTGGCCTGCAGGGCCGTCATGCGCCGATCGTGACGCTGATCCTCGCGCGACTGCAGCATCTGGATGCGCACGACGAGCTTGCCGTTGGCCGAGACCTCGGCGACCTCCTGCGCGCGCTGGAGCTCGGCGACACGCTGGGCGTGCAGCGTCAGCTCGGATTGCGTGTCGGCATCGGCGAGGAAGGCGGCTGCCCACCTCGCCTGGATCGCGGCGACGCGCTCGGCTCGACGCTGTTCGCGCGTGGCCTGCCGCTCCTCCATCCGCTGCCGCAGCGCCGCTTCGCGCGCCTTGCGATCTTTCGCGAGCTCGCGCTGGCGCGTCTTCCACGCGGCCTCGGCAGCCTCGCGACGCTCCTGATCGATCCGGCGCTGCTCGGCGACCGGATCGAAGTCAGCGGCGACCTCGAACGAACCCACCGGCAGCGCGCGCCGCCCACCGGTGCGCAGCGCGATCGCGCCACTCGTCGCGCCAGCCGGCACGATGAAGACGACCTGATCGTCCTTGATGCGCGCGCCGCGTACGGGTTGACCGGCGAACACGACCTCGGTCGTCGTCGGGAAGTTCTTGCCGCGGATCATGATGCGGCTGCCTGCCTTGCCCTTCGTCGGCCAGTAGCTGCTGACCACCGGGCGCTCGAGCTTCCAGTCATGACGCTGGTGGCCGCGGTGGTCCCGCGGAGGCATCGGCGCGCTCGCGTCGACCCAGTCGCCGTCGATGCGCGACCAGCGAC
>DAIRFU010000804.1:0-3054 GCA_036794935.1 Kofleriaceae bacterium
GCGGGCGCCGGCTCGCGGCAGTAGCTGTACACGGCGATGCCGGCGAGCACCGCCGCGAGGCCGATGAGCGCCTTCGCGCCGCGGCCCGGACCGGCCTGGCGCACGACACCACCCTCGACCGAGATCCGGCGTGCCGCCGGGCGCGGCGGTGGCTCGACCGCCGGCTTGCCGGTCTCGACCTTCGTAGCCGGCGCGGCGTCGGCCTCGGCCCCGAGCGAGGTCTGCACCTTCGGCTCGCCCTCGGGCGACTGGATCGCGATCTCGCGCGTGATCCGGCGCGGCAGGATCGTGACCAGCTCGCGCTGCGGCTCCTCCGTGTCGGGCGGCGTCGGCTTCGCGGGGCTCGGGCTCAGCTCGCCCGATGCTTCGGCGCGATCGCGGCCGTGCGAGCCGATCATCCGCATCCCCTGCGACTCGTCGCGGCGAACGGTCGCCGCGAACCGCCGGGGCGCCCGGTCGGGCGGCGTGTCGTCGGGCGGGGGCGACGGTTCGTCGGCAGCGATCGCCCTCGGCACACCGGAGGAATCCTCGTGGGCCTCGACCTCGACCGGCGCCGCCTGGGCGTCGGCAGCGGCGAGCTCTTGCTCGCTCGGTACGGCGTGCTCGCCGCTCGTGTCTGGCTCGGCATCGAGCAGCGGCGCCGCCGCGATCTCGCGCTGGCTGAGCTGCGCCCTCACCGGGATCGGCGGCGGCTTCGTGGGTGGTTTGCGGCGCGTCTGCCCGTTGGTGCTTGGCGGCACGCTCGGCTCGATCATGGCCGGCGACTTCTCGATCAGGTCGCGCGCGTTCTCGATCCGCGGATCCGAGGATCGGGCGGCGACCTTGATGCGCGCGAGCGGTCTGTCCGCCTCCGCGGCCGCAGACGCGGCCTGGCTCTCGCCCGGCGGCTCGGCCGACTCCGTGCCCGCCTGCCGATCGCGCGGCGACTCCGCCGACTCGGCGCCCGCAGACGCGGCTCGACGATCGGCCGGCTCCGCGGCGGACGACGGCTGCGGGGCAAGGCCCGCGGCCGCGAGCTCCTCGGGCTCGAACAGCGACGGTTCGATCGCCTGCGCGGCGGCCACGGCCTCGTCGATCAAGCGCAAGCTCGAGGGCCGGTAGCCTCCGGACAGCGGCCCGTGGATCTCCTCCTCCTCGACCACGTCCCGCTCCTCGATCTCCTGCGCGGACGGCCGGCGCAGGAGAGACTCGGCCTGCGGTGCCGACGGCCGGCGCGCGCGAGATTCGACCTGCGGTGGCGCCGACGGCCGGCGCATGCGCGGCTCGACCTGCGGCGCGGCGGTCGCGCCGACCTGGGCGCCGCCATCGGCGGCCGTGCTGTCCTGGGTACGGGCATCGTCCTCTCGCGCCCGCGCGGCGAGACCGGCGACATCGATCGGTCCCGACACGACCTCCTCGATCGGCGACGACGGGCCACCCTCGACGAGCGTCAGCGGCATCGGCTTGCCGGTGTCACGCTTGCTGCGCACGCCCGGATCGAGATCGGTGAGCAGGCCCTCGAAGTACAGGCGCGAGATCGCCTGCAGGCACTCGAGGTCGCCGAAGTCGCTCGCGTCGATCACCTCGAGCAGGGTCCGCTTGCCGTCGAACAGGCGAAGGATGCGGTTGTTATCGTCGGGGATCTCGCCGAGGCGCTGCGCGAGCTCGCCGGCGTCGATCTCGAAGCGATGCGCCAGCGGCGGCAGCTGCTCGAGCAGGCGCGACCACTCGTCGAGGCGCCGCATGCCCTCCATGAGCAGGCCCTGCGAGCTGCTCGAGATCGACTCGCGACGCCGCACCGTGCGGAACTCGACCTCGAACTCGCCTTCGTTCCACGTCAGCAGCCGGTAGACCGCGTCCTCGCCTTGCAGCGTGCCGGCCTCCGCGTCGATCACCTTGCCGTCGCGGAAGTAGATCGCCGCCTGGCGGTTCGGCCCGCCCGTGAACTGGATGACGCCCGACTTGCGGCTGACCTCGATCGTCTGGATGACGTCGACGACCGGCATGTCGGCGACGCGGCCGGCGAACCGCGTGCCGTCCTTCTTGAGATCGAGGAACTGGCGCTGCCGCTTCTGCAGCAGGATGTTGATCCGCGTGACGATCTCTTTGATGTAGATCGGCTTGGTCAGGTAGTCGTCGACGCCGAGCTCGAGCCCCTTGATCTTGTTCTCGATCGCCGTCTCGGCGGTCAGGAAGATGAACGGGATGTCCGCCCAGTCCGGGGTCGCGCGAAGCCGGCGCCGCAGCTCGAAGCCATCGAGCTCGGTCGAGAACTTGGTCTCGCAGATGATCAGGTCGGGTGCGTTGATCTCGAGCTTGTCGAGCGCGTCTCCCACCGACACGGCAGGAGTCACGCTGAACCCCGCCTTGCGCAGAGATACCTCGAGCACCCGCAGACTGCGAGTGTCCCCGTCCACCAGGAGCAAGCTTTGCTTCGACACGCGAGGATCCGACGGAGTCGGGCCGAAGAATCGTAACCAACTACCGACAACCTCGCCAGCAACGTAACCTCCTGTTGTGCACGTGATTTGCGTGAAACCTGCCACTCGGGGCCTCGGGTGAAGGTCGACCTGCCCTACGGGACGCGCCGCTATCCCGTCGAGATCCGTGGGCGCGACGTCACGCTCGTCGAGCCGGCCGCGTTGCCGACACCGCCGCCGCTCACGCACCTGCTCGACCGCGCGCTCGACCGCGTGCTCGACGGCGCGCGCCTGCCCGGCCGCCGCATCACGCTGATCGTGAGTGACCCGACGCGCCACGAGCCGCGCGAGAGTTTCGTACGCGCGATTCGCGCGCGCATCCCCGACGCGACGTGGACGCTCGCGATCGCGACCGGCACCCACGGGCCGTGCCGACTCGCCGACCTCGCACTCCCGGCGGATGTGCTCCGCGACATGACCAACGTCAATCACGACGGTCACTGCGCCGACGACCTCGTCGATCTCGGCGTCACCGCGCGCGGCACGCCGGTCCGCGTTCATCGCTGCCTCGTCGACGCCGATCTCGTGATCGCGTCCGGCTGCATCCGGCCCCACTACTTCGCCGGGTTCGGCGCGGGCGCGAAGGCGCTGTTCC
>DAIRFU010000184.1:0-11073 GCA_036794935.1 Kofleriaceae bacterium
GCGCCTGCTCGAGCGTCATCGGCGCAACCGCGATCACGTCCTCGCGTCGTGGTTCCACGGGCAGCTTCGCCTCGCGACGCCAGTCGCGGATCTGCGTCGACAGCGCCGTGATCTCCTGCCGCGGATCTCTCGGCGGAGTCATAGAATCCTTCGGACCACAGGCCGTCCCACAGGCCGTCGCGATCAAGATCGCGCTCAGCAGGACCGCACCGAGCGTCGTCGTCTTCATCGCTCCTCCATCAGCCGCTGCTGGAGGACGGTGTTGATCTGGTTCGACTTGTCGTACGCCTCGATCGCCGCGCGCTTCTCCTCGACGATCGTCGGCTTGTTCGCCGGATCCGTCGCATCCAGCAGGGCCGCGCGGGCCTCGTGGATCTCGCCCTTCACGGTGTAGAGGTTCGCGACGAAGAAGCTCTCGCGCGGGCTCTGCGCGATGCCCTCGGTGACGACGGTCATCGCCTCCTCCACGTTGCCCTGGCCGACGAGCAGCTTCGCGAGCAGCGCGCGCGCGTCGTTGCGGACGTCCTCGGCCTCGGGTGCGCCAGCCGGGAACTGGAGCGACAGGATCTCGCGCACGGACGCGATCGCTTCGGCGATCTTGCCATCGCCCATGTAGACCCGTGCCTTGTGATGAAAATTCTTCGCCTTCGACAGCGAGATCATCAGGTCCTCGCCGATCACCTCGGTCGGGTCCGCGGTGTGCGTCGTCGGCGTCGGCTCCTTCTCGCTGTTGCACGAGAAGCAGCCGGTGATCGCGATCACCGCGAACAGTAATGTCCAGAACCTCATGGCTTCCTCCCGCGCGCGAGCCGGCGCTCGCGATAGCCGTCGAGCCGGTCCGCGTAGATCGCATCGATGCGCGTGCTCGCGTCACCGACGCGGTCGCGCGGGATCGGCCCGATCAGCGCATCCGCCGACCGCGACGTCCAGTGCACCGGCGTGGCCGCGACCTCGTGCTGCGCCGGTGCCGGCGTCGCGCGCAGCCACAGCAGCAGCACCGCCGCCGCCGCCACCAGCGTGCTCGCGCCCGCGATCGTCCACGGCAGCCAGCGCCGGCGCGCGCGGGCGATCGGCACGACCGAGCCGCTCGTCCCCGCCCCTGCTCCGCCGACCGCCTGGCGCAGCGCGTCCTCGACGAGCGAACGCCGCCGTGCGGCCGGCAGCTCGGCGTTGCCGCTCGCCGCGCGGATCACGGTCGCGACCTCGAGCAGCGCGCGGTCATCGGCGCTCATCGCCGGCGGCGTGCGGCCGGCGAGCGTCTTGTCGACGAGATCCGCGAACGTCTTCGCGTGCGCGCGCTCGCTCGGCGTCGGCTCCGCATCGGGCAGAGGCACCGGGCCGGTCAGGATGTCGTCGTCATCAGTGGCCATCGGATACTCCTTCAGCCCGCTCGCCGAAGTGTTTGCGAAATGCGCGCACCGCGCGGAACAGCAGCACGTCGAACGTGCCGATCGTGATGCCGAGCCGCTTCGCGCAGTCCTCGCGCGGCAGCTCCTGGATCAAGCGCAGCTCGATCGCGAGCCGGTAGCGCTCGGCGATGTGGGTCATCGCCTCGTCGATACGCGCGCGATGCACGGCGCGCTCCTGATCGGCGATCAGCTGCGCGTCGGCGTGGGTCTCCGGATCGGTCTCGGCCGCGACCTCGTGCACCATCGCGTCGGCGAGCCGGCGCGACCGCTTGGCCTGGCGATGGACGTCGTAGACCTTGTTGATCGCGATCTGGCGCAGCCATGGATAGATCGACTTGCCCTGCCACGTGAACCGCCGGATCTTCTCGACCGCGGTCGCGAGCGTGTCGCGCAGGACATCCTCGGCGGACGCGGCATCGCCCAGGCGCGGCAGGATCACCGTGCCGTAGAGCGGCTGGGCGTAGCGTTCGAGGATGGGGCGCATGGCGTCGAGGTTGCCGGCTTGGGCCTCCTCGACCTGGCGTTGCTCTTCTTCGAGCTCTACCGCTGTGGCTGGTTCGGAGGCCACCGACATACCCTCAACGCGAGTCGCCGCAGCAGCTTACACCCGAGGGACGCGGACCCCGTCGTAGCGGACCTCGATCAGCTCGAGGCCGTGCGCGGGGGCCGTGATGCCGGCCCGCGTGCGGTCCTTGGACGCAAGGATCTCGGGTACTTGAGCCGCCGACCGTCGCCCGGTCCCGACCTCGGTCAGCGTGCCGACGAGGATGCGGACCATCTGGCGCAGGAACGCGTTGCCGCGGATATCGATGTCGAGCAGGTAGGGAGCCGAGCGCGTGAGTGCGATGGAATCGACGCGCCGAGTCGTGGTCTTCGCGGTGCACCCGGCGGCGCGGAACGCCGCGAAGTCGTGCTCGCCGATCAGCGCGGTGGTCGCCTCGTGCATCGCGTGCACGTCGAGGCGCTCGGGGTGGTGCCACGCGCGATCGCGCAGCCGCGGCGATCGCTCGTTGCGGGTCAGGATCGAGTAGCGGTAGTGCTTGCCGGTCGCCGAGAACCGCGGATGAAAGTCGTCCGGCACCTCGCTCGCGTCGCGGACCGCGATGCTCGCCGGCAGCATGCTGTTGAGGCCGCGCCGGATGCCGTGCAGTGGGATCGCACGCTCGGTGCGAAAGCTCGCGACCTGGCCGCGCGCGTGCACGCCGGCATCGGTGCGTGATGCGCCGGCGACGGGCGTGGGGTGCGTGAGCAGCTTGCCGAGCGTCTCCTCGAGGTGCTGCTGCACGGTGGCGACGCCGTGCTGGCGCTGCCAGCCATGGAGCTGACTGCCGTCGTACTCGACGACGAGCCGGATGTGACGCACGAGGGAAGCTTACTCCAACGCGTGCGAGCGACACCGGGTCGAGATCTCGGCTGTACGACGCACTACAACGAGAGGCCGACGCGACGCCGCGCCGTGAGGCAGTGCACCGAGCCGAGCGTGAAGTCGCGGCACGTGCGCGGGCGATCGTCGTAGATCACGCAGTGATAGCGCGCGGTGGCGCCGTCGACGACGTCGCCGCCTGCGAGCGCGGCGCAGCGATCACCGGCGCGCCGGATCTCGAGGTACGTGCCGCGATCGACGATGTAGTCCGGCTGCTTCTTGACCGCCGGGTCACGACGCTGGACCTCGACGGAGTGATACGCCGCGCGGCAACACGCGCCGCACGTCTGGCAATCCAGCGCGGCCTCGTAGCGCTCGCATGCCGGCCACGCGTCGTCGAGGCGGCCGTTCGTGTGGCGACAGCGCGCGACGCCGCGCTGCTCGAAGCGCCACGCGCACGAGCCGCAGGTACGCGTGCCGGTGCCGGTGGCGCCAGTGCCGCTGGCGGTGCCGGCGGGCAGCCCGGTCGGGTGCGGCGCCGGCGGCGCGCCGATCCCACGCCAGAGCACGTCGGGCTCGGTCGCGAGCTTCGCGGCCTCCTGCGCGATGCGCGCGGTCGCGGCGAGCGCGTCGCCGAGCGCGGGGGCCCACGGCGGCAGCTCGGCGCGGCGCAGACCGAGGATCGCGGCCTGCACCGATCGATCGGTGCGATCGGCGAGCACATCGCCCGACAGCTGATCCCAGAACGCGCGGAAGTCCGTCGTCGGCGCGAACAGCGCGCGCAGACCATGGCGCCCGGTCAGCACCCACTGCACGCGCAGACACGCGTGCTCGCGCCAGTCGTGATCCGGCCCGGTGTTGTCCATCCCCCAGTCAACACGCGCGAACGCGTCCTCGCCCTCGACGAGCGAGTGACACAGCTCGTGGAAGATCATCTGCGCGAGGCTGTCGTCCGCGTCGAGCGCGGCGTCGTCCGCGATCGAGAGCGTGCCGTTGCCATCGGTCGCTGCGTACGCGTCGGGCGTGCGCACGACGGACAGACCGATGCGGCGCGCGGTACCGACCCACACTTGTGTAAGTGGATCGATGTACCTGGATGTGACCACGCGTGGCACGGGCTTTCAGCTAGCACGAAAAGTTGCCGCGGCGTCGCGAGATTGCTCATCGTGGAACCATGAAGGGTGACATCGCGTTCGCGGGATTCATGCTGACCGCCGACGACTGGCATGCACTCGACGCCGAGTCCCGCGCGCAGCTGATCGCCGTCGCGACCCGCCGCAGCGATCCGGCGCCCGAGCTGGCCACCGAGCTGGCAACCGAGCCGCGGCGCCGGCTCGCGGAAGGGACCGGACCGCACGAGATTCTCGAGCTGCTCGACAGCGAGCTCGACGAGCTGATCGAGCCAGATGCGAGTGACGCCAGGGATGCCGGCGGCACCGCCGAGGCAGGCGATCCAGGCGATGCAGGCGGCGGCGACGGCCGCGAGGCCTGCGCGGACGACGGGTTCGAGGACTTCTCCGACCTGAACGAGCCCTGAGCCGCGCGATCCCCCGAGTTGCAGCCATGTCCGGAACCGGCCAGCCGGCCGCCGGAGCGCGTGGTACCTCGATCGCGTGCTCACCGATGACGCCCGGTACCAGGCGCTGACCGCGCGGGATGCTCGCTTCGACGGCGTGTTCTTCGTCGGCGTGCGCACGACCGGCATCTACTGCCGGCCGATCTGCCCGGCGCGTACGCCGGCGCGCGGCCGCTGCGAGTTCTTCGCAACGCCGGTCCTCGCGGAGCACGCCGGATTTCGGGCGTGCTTCCGGTGCCGCCCGGAGCTCGCGCCCGGCAATGCGCCGGTCGATGCGGTCGACGTTCTCGTCGCGAGTGCGGCGCGGCGGATCGCGGAGGGCGCACTCAACGAGGGCACGCTCGACGAGCTCGCGACGCAGCTCGGCGTGACCGCGCGCCACCTGCGCCGCGTGCTCGAGGCGAAGCTCGGCGTCTCGCCGGTCGAGCTCGCGCAGAGTCACCGGCTCGCACTCGGCAAGCAGCTGCTCCAGGACACGGCGCTGTCGCTCGCCGAGATCGCGTTCGCGGCCGGGTTCGGCAGCGTGCGGCGGTTCAACGCGGTATTCGCGGAGCGCATGGGTAGCGCGCCGTCCGCGCTGCGCCGCACCCACGTCGCGCGGGCGGGCGTGCCGGCGGCCGCCGGGCCGTTGACGCTGCGGCTCGATCACCGCGCGCCGTACGACTGGCGGCGCTTGCTCGACTTCTTGCGCGTGCGCGCGATCCCCGGCGTCGAGCACGTCGGCGACGCGACGTATCGCCGCGTCGTTCACCTCGCCGGCAGGGTCGGCGAGATCGAGGTCCGTCACGCCGACCGCGACGCGCTGCTGCTCGGCGTGTCTCCTCCGCTGCTGCCGGTGCTGATGCCGCTCGTCGCACGGGTACGCCGCATGTTCGATCTCGACGCGCGGCCGGATCTGATCGACGCCGCGCTCGGCCGCGACCGCACGCTCGCGCCGATGATCGCGAAGCGGCCCGGCCTGCGCGTGCCGGGCGCCGTCGATCCGTTCGAGGCATCCGTGCGCGCGCTGCTCGGCCAGCAGGTGTCGGTCGCCGCCGCGACGACGCTCGCCGGTCGGTTCGCGGCCCAGCTCGGCACGCCCTACGCGGGCAGCGAGGGGCTCGCGGCGCGCTTCCCGACCGCGGCCGAGGTCGTCGCCGCCGGTCCGATCCGGATCGCGAAGCTCGGGCTGCCGCAGGCGCGCGCGACCGCGATCCACACGTTCGCGCGCGAGGTCGCGAGCGGCGCACTCCAGCTCGACGCGCCATGCGAGCTCGATGCGTTCGTCGCGCGCCTCGTCGCGCTGCCCGGCATCGGGCCGTGGACCGCGCACTACCTCGCGATGCGCGCGCTGCACGTCCCCGACGCGTTTCCCGCCGCCGACCTCGGCGTGCAGAAGGCGCTGCGCCGCGCCGGTCCCCGCGCGGCCGAGGCGCGCGCCGAGGCCTGGCGACCGTTTCGCGCGTACGCCGTCATGCACCTGTGGACCTCACTAGGAGAATCGCCATGACCACGATCACGATGCCATCGCCGCTCGGCCTGCTCCGGCTCCATGCCGACGCCGGCGCGCTCACCGCCGTCCAGCTGCCCGGCGAGGATGCACCGCCCGCGATTGCCGGCGACGAGGCCGCCGACGGCGCCGGCGAGCCGATCCTGCGCGATGCCGCCCGCCAGCTCGCCGAGTACTTCGCGGGCGAGCGCCGCGAGTTCGCGCTGCCGCTGGCCCCGCGCGGCACCGAGTTCCAGCAACGCGTGTGGCGCGCGCTGATCGCGATCCCGTTCGGCGCGACCCGGAGCTACGGCGAGCAGGCGCGCGCGATCGGCCGGCCGAGCGCGAGCCGCGCGGTCGGCGCCGCGAACGGTCAGAACCCGATCGCGATCATCGTGCCGTGCCATCGGGTGATCGGCGCGAGCGGTGCGCTCACCGGCTACGCGGGTGGACTCGCCGCGAAGCGGTGGCTGCTCGCGCACGAGGCGCGCTTCACGCCGGCCGTGCAGACGAGCTGGGTGTAGCCGGCTGACGCCGCGCGGCGTCGTTACAACTTCGTGACGCACCACGCGGCACTAACGCCGCAGGCCGCGATTCCCTACGATGGCCCGCGATGAGGCTGGCGCGCGTCTCGGGATTCGCCGCCCTGCTCGCCGCGTGCAGCGGCGGCGGGCACGCGGACATGCACGGCGTCGACGCGACACCCGCCTCCGACGTCGCGAGCACACCGGACGGGCCCGCGGCGATCGTCGACGAGGATGGCGATGGGCTCGATGACGTGCGCGAGCAACAGCTCGCGGCCGACTACGTGCCGTATCTCTCGCTCGATCCCGACGACGGTTGCCCGCGCTCCGGGCTCGTCGCGCGCGTGCGCCCGCACCCGGCCGATCCCGCGAAGGTGCTGATCGTGTACTCGCACCTGTTCGAGCGCGACTGCGGGCTCGCGGGCCACGTCGGTGACAACGAGGCGTTCGGCATCGTGATCGATCCCGCCGTGCCACCGCCCGCCGGCATCCTCGCGATCCGGACCGCCTCGCACCAGGGCACGCCGTGCGAGCGGATCAGCGAATGCTCGACGTGTCCTCTCGATGATCGCACGCCATGCGACGTCGCCGACGTCGCCGGCCAGACATGGCCCGTGCTCTACGCGAGCAAGGACAAGCATGGCCAGTACGCGGCGAGGTCGGCATGCTCGCTGTTCGGCACCTGCTTCGATCAGTGCACGCTGAACGAGGCGCGCGCGCTGCCGCCCGTCGTCGACGTCGGCGAGCCGGCGCAGCCGTTCACGCACGACCTCACGGCGGATGGCTTCATCACCGCCGCGAACGGCTGGACCGAGCCGGCGCTGATGGACTTCGACCCGTGGGATCCGGCCACCGACTTCGGCGGAGCCGGCAACATCGCCGGCGACCTGCAGGACGCGACGTTCGAGCCCGCTCCGTGTCCGTGACGATCACGGGGTCCGCAGCGGCAGGCTCTCGACGACCTGCTGCAGCTTCGCGAGATCGATCGGCTTGACGAGGTGCTCGATGAAGCCCGCGTCGGTCGACCGCTGCTTGTCGGCGTCGCGGTCGTATGCGGTGACCGCGACGACCGGTGCGTCGTGCGTCGCGCCGCGCATCTCGCGGAGCCTGCGCGCGAGCTCCCAGCCGTCCATCACCGGCAGCCCGATGTCCATCAGCACGACGTCCGGATCGAACGTGCGGGCGACATTGAGCGCGATCGGACCGTTGTGGGCGAGCGCGACGACGTAGCCGAGCTGCTCGAGCGCATTCTTGAGCGCGCGCGCGGTATCGTCGTTGTCCTCGACGAGCATCACGCGGCGCCGCGTCGCGGGTGCGGCCGTGGACGGCTGTGAGAGCGTCGCGACGCGCGCCTCGATCGGCAGCTCGATCACGCACTCGGTACCCTGCCCGGCGCCCGCGCTCGTGACGAGCAGCGTGCCACCGTGGAGCTCGATCAGGCTGCGCGCGATCGCGAGACCGAGGCCGAGGCCGGCGGTGCGCGGGCGTACCTCGGGCGCCTGATAGAACGACTCGAAGATCGCCGGCATCCGCTCCGGCTCGATACCGGTGCCCTCGTCCTTGACGACGAGTTTGAGGCGATCGTGGTCGCGCGTGGCCTGGATCCAGACCCGCGCGCCGGGCTCGCTGAAGCGCGCCGCGTTCGTCACCAGATTCGCGATGGCCTGCGCGACGCGCTCGCCATCGACCTCGATGCGCAGCCCGACGCGTGGGATCTGCACGAACACCTGCGTGTCCCGCTCCTCGACGTGTGGGCTCGCGAGCTCCATCGCGCGATCGACGATGTTCGCGAGCTCGCTCGCCTTGGTGCGCAGCTCGAGCCGCCCGCGCGCGAGTCGCGACACGTCGAGCAGGTTGTCGACGATGCGCGAGACCCGGCGGACCGAGCGCTCCATCAGCTCGACATCCGACGATGGCGTGCGCAGCATCAGCGCCTGCAGCGTCGTCATCAGAGCCGAGAGCGGGTTACGCAGCTCGTGCGCGACGATCGACAGGAACGCGTCTCTCGCCGGCAGCTGCGACGCTGCCGCGAGTGGCGCGGCCAGCGCGCTCGGCTCGTCACCGCCGGAGACCGCCGAGCTGGCGTGTGTCGCGACGAGCTCGAGGAACGCGCGATACGCGGCGTCGAGCGGCAGATGCGGGTTGACGCCGCAGACGAGCACGCCGGCGATGCCCTGCGCGCTGCGGATCGGCAGCGCGAGAGCGGGCCCGACGGCCAGCGTCAGCTCCGCCGCCTCCTCGGTCTCGAGCACGCGGCCGAGCTCGGCCTTGCCGACCTCCGCGGGAAGGCCGCTCGCGAGCTCGCTCGTGCCGATCCACGCGTGGGCGCGTGCCGCCGCCCCGTCGGCGGCGTAGAGCACCGCGAACGGGACATCGAGACTGCCGTGCAGCACACCCGCGAGCAGCTTCGTGACGCCATCGATCGAACGTACGGCCGGCGCCGCGCTGCCGATCTTGTGGAGGATGGCGAGCCGGCGGGCGGCGAGCACGTGATCGGTGATCTCGATGCACGTCGACAGCACACCCTCGACGCGATCGCCGTCGCCGCCGATCGGCGTCAACGAGACCGTCACGTACGCCTCCTCGTCGGGTACGCGTCGCGCGAGCAGCGTCCGCACGTTCTCGCACCAGCGGGTCTCGCCGGTCTCGAACACGCGATCGATCGCGCTGCCGATCGTCGCCCACATGCCGGAGTCGAACGCGTCGCGTCCGGAGTGTGCGAGAACGCTCGGGTGGCGCGCCGCGAGCAGCTCGAGCGAGGCGTCGTTGTAGATCAGCGTTCGCTCCGCGCCCCACCACACCTGCATCGGCATCCGCGAAGAGAGACAGATCGCGATCGCGTTCTGTAAATTCTCGGGCCATGAGTCGGGCGCACCGAATGCGTGAGTGCTCCAATCGAGATCGCGAAGACGTCTCGCGGTCTCGTTCTCGCCGGGAAAAACTCGACGAAGCAGACCGGGTTCCATGCGCGGCGACCAAACCATTTTTTCGTTCCCTCGGCAATCGGACAAACACATGCTCGTGATCATTCACTCGGGGCAAACGGGCGTCGAACGCGGAGCGCATCGCGCGGCGGCGGCGGCGGGTCTCTCCATTGCGGGTTTCATGCCGCTCGATCGGCGTGACGAGCTCGGTCCGATTCCGGGCGACGTCGCGGAGCTACTCACTCCATGTTTCGATCGCGGTCCGCGCCCCGCCGTACGCGCGAACATCGCGCTCGCATCCGGTGTGGTGCTCGTGGTTCCGGAGGCGAGCACGCCGGAGAAGTTCACCGCCATGGGGGCCGTGATGCAGGGCATCCGCGCGGCGCGCGCACCGTCGCTCGTCTGCGATGGCCGCACGAACCTCGACGATGTCGTGCGCTGGGCGCGCCAGCTCCCGGAGACCAGCGGCTCGACGCGGCTCATGGTGACCGGGCCACGCAGCACGCGGTGGCCCGACGGCGAGACCGTGGCCCGGCGCCTGGTCGCCGCCGTCGGCATCACCCAGTAGGTAACCCCGCGCCACGCCGGTGTTCTCGCGGCCGGCTGCCGCGTTAGATCGTGCCGGCCCGCCGTACGTGTAATGTCGCAAGGCATGGTGCGTCCTGCGTGGCTCGCGATCCGGATCGGCGCGCTCGTCGCGCTCGTCGCGCTGGCGGCGCCGGCGCGCGGGGCCGGCCGGTTGCGAGCACACATGGGCATGTACACGCCGCAGGGTGCGCGGCTCGCGCTGCTCGACAGCACGATCGCGGTGCGGGTCCGCGGGCCGATCGCGGAGGCGACGGTCACCCAGACGTTCCGCAACGACACCGATCGCGTCACCGAGGCGACCTACATCTTCCCGCTGCCGGCCGATGCGGCGGTCTCCGCGATGGCGATCGAGACCGGCGCCCGCACGATCCACGCCGCGATCGAGCCGCGCGCGCACGCGCAACAGCGCTACGAAGCGGCGGTGGCGGCGGGCGTCGGCGCCGCACTCCTCGATCAGGAGCGGCCGGACGTGTTCACGCAGACGGTGTCCGCGATCCCGGCCAAGGGGACCGTCGTCGTCACGCTGCGGTTCGACACCGTCGCGCGCTATCAGGACGGCCGCTGGGAGCTCGCGCTGCCGCTCGTCGTCGCGCCGCGCTTCGTGCCCGGCACCGCGAGCGGACGGCCGACCACCGGCACCGGCCACGCGCCCGATACCGATCGCGCGCCCGACGCGTCGCGCGTCACGCCGGGCGGCGGGCCCGGCGCCGGCGGCACGACCGACATCATCATCGATCTCGGCGACACGGCGGAGGACGTGACGAGCCCGACCCACGATCTCGTCAAGACGAAGGCCGGCTACGCGTTGCATGATCCGAAGACCGATCACGACGCGGTGATCCGCTGGCGCGCGAAGGTGCCCGCGGCCGGCTGGGTCGAGCCGGGCGCCGGTGGCGGCTTCGCGGCGGTCGTCGTCGAGGCACCTCCGGCGGCGGCGAAGCACGCCGCGGTGCGCGTGCTGCTCGTGCTCGATCGAGCGGCGACCACCCGCGGCGATGCCGACGTGATCGAGCGGCCCATCGTGCGAGCGCTGCTCGGCGGACTGAACGCCAGCGATCGCGTCGCGGTCACCGGCAGCGACACGCTGTCGTGGCGCACGCCGGACCGCGCACAGCGCGCGCTCGACGAGAGCTGGGGCAAGCCGGCCGGCGCGTTCGATCTGTCTCGCGTGCTCGCCCACGCGCGCGGCGACGGTACGCCGCTCGTCCTGATCAGCGATGG
>DAIRFU010000805.1:0-3046 GCA_036794935.1 Kofleriaceae bacterium
ACGACCAGGCCTTCCGGACTCGACGCGCCCTCCTCGCGGCCGAGCGCGACGAGCCGATGAATGAGCCGCTCGTTGACATCACACAGCGCGAGCTGCGCGATCGTCTCGTCGGCCTTGCGCAGACGGCGCGCCATCTCCGAGACCAGGTTGATCGCGGTGCGCGGGTGCGCCTGCATGTGCTTCATCAAGTCGTCGCGGCTGAGCACGAGCAGTGTCGTCGGCTCGATCGCGAGGCAGTGCGCCGAGCGCGGACCTTGATCGAACAGCGACATCTCGCCGAACGAATCACCGGCGCGGAGCAGCGACAGCGTCACTTCGCGACCGCTCTCGCCGAACATCACGACCTTCACGCGGCCCGACATGATGAGGAACATCGCATCGCCGGGCTCGTCCTGCGCCACCACCGCCGACCCCACCGAGACCTGGCGCACCGTGACTCGTGACGGCAGATCTTCGATCGCCGAGATCGGCAGCGCCGCGAACATCGGAGCGCGCGCGATCGTGGCGCGGATGCGCGCCGGGTCTTCGCCGCCGATCCGAGGATCGGAGATCGACGGGCGGGCCGGCATGAGCGGGGTCATAGGACGAGCAATTCCAAGCGACATGAGGAAGCTCCTAATGGGCCAAAGTTTGCGCCCAGCGGTCCTCTCTGCGAGTGCTGTGCCCGGTCTCGGGATCTCTCGGGCCCGACGCAATTTCGGGACCTTGCCCACGATCTAGGGGAACGATCCTGTGACGGAGGCTTCACAATTTCGTTGGCACCCACGGCACAGATGTCGTGGTCATCACACCTGGCCGCGCGCGTCATTGACTTCGTGGGGACGCATGCCCTGGGAGCAGCCGCCCCGGCTGCGCGTGGTAGTTTCCCCGCCGATGTCGCAGACGATCGAGGTCGTCATCAACGGGCAGGCACGCACCGTCGCACAAGGTACGACCGTCGCGGCGCTGATCGGAGAGCTCGGCCTCGGAGATCGTCGGGTCGCCGTCGAGAGAAACCGCGAAGTCGTGCCGCGCGCCGAGCACGCGACCACCATCCTGGCCGCGGGCGATCGGGTCGAGCTCGTCACGTTCGTCGGTGGAGGCTAACAAGATGTCTGATCCCTGGAAGCTAGGTTCGCGCACGTTCACCTCACGCATCATCGTCGGCACCGGCAAGTACGCATCGCTCGACGAGACCCGCGCTGCGATCGCGGCCAGCGGTGCCGAGATGGTCACCGTCGCCCTGCGCCGCGTCGATCTGTCGAGTGGCGCACCCACCGTGCTCGACGCGATCGATCGCACCAAGCACGTCATCCTGCCCAACACCGCCGGCTGCTACACCGCCGAGGACGCGGTCCGCACGCTGCACCTCGCGCGCGAGCTCGGCATGGACGAATTCGTCAAGCTCGAGGTGATCGGCGATCCCAAGACCCTGTTCCCCGACAACGCGGCGACCGTCGAGGCCGCGCGCCGCCTCGTCAAGGAGGGCTTCAAGGTCCTGCCGTACTGCTCGGATGATCTCGTCACGTGCAAGCGCCTCGAGGACGCCGGTTGCCTCGCCGTCATGCCGCTCGCCGCGCCGATCGGCTCGGGCCTCGGCATCCGCAATCCACACAACATGCGGCTCATCCTCGAGAACGTAAACCTGCCGGTGATCGTCGACGCGGGCGTCGGCACTGCCAGCGATGCCGCGGTCGCGATGGAGCTCGGCTGCACCGCCGTGCTCATGAACACCGGCATCGCGGGCGCGAAGAAGCCCGTGCTCATGGCCGAGGCGATGCGCCTCGCCGTCGACGGCGGCCGCAAGGCCTACCTCGCCGGCCGCATGCCGAAACGCGACTACGCGAACGCCTCGTCGCCGGCCGCCGGCCTGATCGAGTAGTGCGCGACGCGCAGCCGATCCGCGTCGTCGTCATCACCGATCGACGACTGTGTGACGACGTGCCCGCACGCCTCGCAGCGCTGCTCGCGCACGCCCCGCGCGGCTCCGTGCTGGTCCAGATCCGCGAGAAGGATCTCGACGGCCGCCCACTGCTCGCACTCGCGCGCGACGTGCTCGCGGTCGCCCGTCCCGCCGGTGCGCCCGTCTGGATCAACGATCGCGTCGACGTCGCGCTCGCGGCCGGCGCCGACGGCGTCCACCTGCCGGAGCACGGCCTGTCGCTGGCCGACGCGTGCGCCGCAGCCAGTGCGATCGGTCGCTCGCTCGCGCTCGGCTGCTCGCGGCACGCGGCTGACGCCGTCCTCGCGGCCGGGCGCGACGGCGCGGCGCTCGTCCAGTACGGCCCGATCTGGGCGACGCCGGGCAAGGGCGAGCCGCTCGGCACCGATGCCCTCGCGATCCGCTACGAGCTCGCGCCGACCACACGCCTCGTCGCGGTCGGCGGGATCGACGGCCCGGCACGGGCGCGTCACGCCACGATCGCGGGTGCCGATGCCGTCGCGGTGATCCGGGCCGCGTGGCAAGGCGCGCCCGACGTGATCGGTACGCTCGTCGAGGCCGTCGAAGCCGGCGTGCGCATGCGGTCCGCCTGAGCGGCCGCTCGTGTCTGATCCTCGTGCATGTGGCCTCAGCGACGATGGCCCGGCGTCACGTAGACACCGCCGGGCGCGTGGCGCGGCGCCGAGTAGTGGCCTCCTGGCGTGTAGTGCGAGCGTGGCGTCGTGTAACGGCCGCGATAGTACGAACCGCTATGCCGGTAGGTCGGGTACGCGCGCGCGTGGTATCCGTCGCGATAGTACGGTCGGTAGTGATAGGGCGTGTAGCGGTACGGGGACGAGTAGTACGGCGTGTAGCCGTACGGGTACGAGTAATAGGTATCGTAGCTGTACGGGTAATAGAGGCCGTCGTCGTAATACTCCCCGACGGTGCCGTAGCAACCGGGGATCGCGGCGGCGGCTGTGACGGCAACCAGCAACGCAACCATTCGTCGAGTCATGATGAACCTCCTCTGATCGCACGCGGAGCATCACGCATGCCACGCGCGCGCTCGCGAGCGCCGCGGTCGCCATGCGCTCGCGAACGGTCTGCGCCTGCATCGACGACAGGCCAAAGCCGCTCGCTTCG
>DAIRFU010000185.1:0-11057 GCA_036794935.1 Kofleriaceae bacterium
CTGCCGGCTGGCGGCGTTCAGCCGGTGGGCTGCGTTCGCGGCCGACGCGATGCTGAACAGGTGCAGGATCAGGCCAGGCAACAGCAGCGTGTAGCCGGCGCCGACCACGATGAACCACAGCGCGGCGGCGAGGAAGCGGCCGGCGTAGAGGTGACCGGCGCCCGGAATGAACACGGTGAGCAACGCGGCGAGCGTCGGGCTCGCCTCCCGGTGAACGCGCGCGGGCACCAGCGCCTCGCGGCGCAGCGTCGGGACCGCGGGGCGGGCCGCGGTGCCGAGCTGCTGGCGGCCCGGCATCGAGTAGACGACCGTGCCGTCCTCCTCGATGTCCATGCGCAGGCGGTCGTGAGCGGCGAGCTCGTCGAGCACGCGGTTCGCATCCTCGAGCGAGCACGGCGCGAAGTACGCGAGCGCCGGCGCCGTGATCTTCGCATCGGTCGTGTGAGCCAGCTCGAGGAGCCGCGCCTCGATCGCGCTTGGATCTTTGATTCGGTTCACGGAAGCCTATGTAAGCATTCGTGACGCGATGTCACTGCCCATTTTACTAGGGCGAGCCGCGGCGGTACCTTCCGGCGCCATGAAGCCGGACCCAGAGCTACTGCGAGAGATCGGGATCAACTCGACGAACGTGGAGTCGGGATGGGGCGGCGCCGGCAACGATCTGGCGCGCGGCCTGCAGTCGTGGACGCGCTCGATGATCGGCCGCGATCAGGCCGTCGCCGTGCGTGCGGCGCTGATGGCGTGCGCGCTCGTGATCGATCGTTACAAGCCGGACCGGCCCGGCCTGCCGCCGCGCGCGTACCTCGACGAGATGCTGACGCGGATCCGGCGCTGGCTCGACGAGCCGACGCGCGAGCACACCGAGGCCGTGCGCTCGCAGCTCGATGTCACGCGCAACGCGCACGCGTGGCAGCAGGCGAGTGACGTCGAGTCGTTCTGGATCCTCGATGCGGTCGATCACGCGTCGCTCGCGGTGTGGACCGGCCAGCGCGCCTCGTACATCGTGCCGACCGACTACGCGACCACCGCGGCGCGCGCGATCACGTGCGTGCTGCACGCGATGCTCGATGCCGGCCTCGCCGAGGACGCTGCGGTCGAGTCGATCGTCGGCGCGATCGAGAGCGCCGCCGCGTAACGCGCGAAGCTCACCGCAGAGCGCGGCGCAGCGTTGCGGCGCGCACGGCCGCGGCGCGCACGCGCGGATCGGCATCACTGCTGAGCTCGTCGAGCACGAGGCCGTCGCCGACCAGCGGAAAGCGCGAGATCAGCGCTTCGGCGAGCGCCCGCCGCACGGTCACGCTGCGGCTGACGGCGGCGATCGCAGCCGTGCGGGTCGCGTCGAACGGGCTCGCGTTCTCGAGCAGCGCGCCGAGCTGGCATGCCGCGACGGCCGGATCCGTGCCGGCTGCCATCGCCTCGATCGCCCGGGCGACGGCATCGTCATCGAGCTCCTCGTCGACCAGTGCCGCGTCCTCCCGGGGCATCGCCGTCGCATCCGCAGACGCCGCGACGGCGCCGGCAAACAAGAAGCGCGCGAGTAGACGGTTGAGCGAGGTCATGGCTGTCCCTCGAACCCAGGACAGCGCCCGGCGTCCGAAAATTCCGGCAGCCCCCAGCCATTGTTTTCACGCGCGGCGCCGGATGCGCGCTTACATCTCCGGGCGCTAACTCCGGCGGCCGCGCACGATCGGCAGCTCGATGAAGCTCGCGCGCCGCGGCGCGTGATAGACGCGCTGGGTCGCCTTGCGGAAGTCGGCCGGCTTCGCGGTGAAGATGCTCGGCACGAAGGTCTGCGGGTTGCGGTCGTAGAGCGGGAACCACGACGACTGGACCTGCACCATGATGCGGTGGCCGGGCAAGAACACGTGGTTCGTGTTCGGCAGCGCGAACCGGTAACGCAGCGGTGTGTTCGCGGTGATCGGCTTCGCGGTCTCGAAGCTCTCGCGGTAGCGGCCGCGGAAGATGTCCATCGCGATCGGCAGCTGGTAACCGCCGAGCTCGGGATGGCCGCTCACCTCCGGTGGATAGACGTCGATCAACTTGACCACCCAGTCGGCATCGCTGCCCGTCCTCCTCGCGATCATGTTCGCGATCGGCTCGCCGCTGATCTTGATCGGCTCGCGCAATACGTCGGTCGCGACCACGAGGACATCGGGGCGGCTCGCCGCGTTGCGCTGGTCGGAGACCAGCCACTCGCGCCAGGTCTCGGAGTGCGCGGGCCCCGACGAGGCGACCGGGCGCGGGATGAATGGCACCGGCTTGGCCGGATCGGCGTCGTACTCGGCGTAGCCGTCGGCGGTCGGCGCCGTGAAGCCGAGACCGCCGTGCTCGCGCAGGTAGAGCGGCGTCCGCTTGATCGAGCAGCCCTTGACGCAGCCCGACGGCCACGCGCGCAGCGCACGCCACGTGTTCGTGCCGGTCTCGAACGCCATCACCGGTGGCGTCGTCAGCTTCGGCGGTCGGTCCTTCAGGAAGTGATCGAGGAACGGCAGCAGGATGTCGCGCCGGAACGTCAGCGAGGTGTCGCTGGCGAACCGGATCGCGCCGAGCGAGCTGCCGTCGCCGATCGCCTGGCCGTGCCGCCACGGCCCGATCACGAGGAACACCTTGTCGTTCGCCTTGTCCTTCGGCTCGAGCGCCTTGTACACGGCGGCCGCGCCGTAGATGTCCTCCTGATCCCACAGCGAGTGGACGAGCATCACCGGCACCTTCAACGGCCGCTTCGCGAGCACGCGATCGACCGCCTGATCGCGCCAGAACGCGTCGTAGCTGGGGTGCGCGAGGATCTTCGTCCAGAACCCGAGCTGGCCGAGCCCGTTGCGCCGCGCGAGCTCGCCGGCGGATCCGGCCTCGAGGAACGTCGCGTAGTCGTCGTAGTGGCTCGTCGCCCAGTGCAGCTCCGACTTGCGAGTCGCCTCCTGGCCGTAGATGTAGCTCAGCATCAGCTGGCGGAACGCGCCGTTGTGGAACCAGTCGTCGCCGCGCCAGCCGTCGACCATCGGGTTCATCGGCACCGCGACCGCGAGCGCCGGGTGCGGATCGATCAGCGCCATCAGCGGCGTGAAGCCGTCGTACGAGATGCCGATGATGCCGACCTTGCCGTTGGACTCGGGCACGTGCTTCACGAGCCAGTCGATCGTGTCGTAGGTGTCGGTCGCGTGATCGACCTTCGTGGGGTTCTGCGGCCCGCGCACCGGCCGGTTCATCACGTAATCGCCGCCCGAGCCGTGCTTGCCGCGGACGTCCTGGACGACGCGGATGTAGCCGCCCTCGATGATCGTCTCGACCGCGTGATCGTAGCCGTCGATCGCCATCTCCAGGTGCGTGCTGTGGTTGCGCGCGGTCATCTCGTCCGCGCCGTACGGTGTGCGCATGAGCAGCATCGGCGCCCGCTTCGCACCCTTCGGGACGAGGATGACGGTGTGCAGCTTGACGCCGTCGCGCATCGCGATCTCGGCCACGCGGCGCGTGTAGTCCCAGCCGTCGTGGGTCGGCGTGAACACGTTCGGGATCTCGCCCGGCAGCCCGCTCCCCGGCGGCGCCTGCGCGAACGCGGGCGAGCAGAGCGCGAGCACAGCGAGCGAGACGAGGCAACGACGCACCATGCGCCGAGCGTACGCTCAGATCGCGGGCGCAGGAGGCTAGCGGCGCCGCCGGCGCACGCCGACGAGCACGAACATCGCGACGAGCAGGCTGCCCGCACCGCCGCCGCCCGACGTCTCGCAGCAGCCGCCACCCCCACCCGGGGTACCGGGCGGCACCTCGCCCTCGACGATGCACAGCTCGTCGCAGCCATCACCGGGCTCGGTGTTGCCGTCGTCGCACTCCTCGACATCGAAGTGGATGGCCCCGTCGCCGCACCGCGCCTCGACGCAGCTGCTCCGGCACGCGTCGCTGTCGACCTTGTTGCCGTCGTCGCACTCCTCGACGCCGGCATCGAGCACGCCGTCGCCGCACGAGGTCGACACGCACGCCGACGTGCAGCTGTCGGTCTCGACCTGGTTACCGTCATCGCAGCCCTCGACGCCTTGCTCGGTGAAGCCATCACCGCAGCTCGCGGCCGCGCACACGTTCAGGCAGGCGTCGGTGTTCGCGTCGTTGCCGTCGTCGCAGTCCTCGACGCCGGCCTGCACGTACCCGTCGCCGCAGCTCGCGAGCTCGCACGACGTGAGGCACGCATCGCTGTCGTCCGGGTTGCCGTCGTCGCATGGCTCGACACCGGCCTGCACGTAGCCGTCGCCGCAGCGCGCCGCCGCGCACGTGCTCGGGCACGCGTCGGTGTCGGAACCGTTGGCGTCGTCGCAGTCCTCGACACCGGCGCGCACGTAGCCGTCGCCGCAGCTGGGCGCGACGCACGTGACGAGACACTCGTCGGTGTTGGCGGAGTTGCCGTCGTCGCACGCCTCGGGGCCATTCTTCATCCCGTCGCCGCAGCGCGGTCCCATCCCGCTGCAGCTCGTGTTGCAGTACCCGTACGTGCCGTTGTTCGTGCCGTCGTCACACGCCTCGCCGAGCTCCATCGCGCCATTGCCACACGCGGCCGTGAGCACGAACTCGTACGCACCCATGTCCCACTGCGCGCCGCCGATGCCATTGCCGTCGAGCGGCCGCGTGATGCCCTCGGCATCCGCCGTCGGGCCATTCGTGCCGGCGTCGATCGCGACGCTGGTGCCGGCGACGTGGAGGTCGGTGGTCGACACGAACTGCGGGTTCGCCGAGATCGTGCCGGTGCCGCCTGACACGCCCCCCATGTAGTTGCCGTTGAAGTTGTTCCAGACATCCGAGTAAGTCACGGTCCACGCGGCGCTGTCGCTCCGGTACACGCCGTAGGACGAGCTCGTGATGATCGAGTTTGTCACCGAGATCGTGGCGGAGTTGCTGCCCGACGCAGCGGAGTAGATGCCGTACGTGCCGTTCGCATCGAGCGTGCAGTTGGTGATCGTCACGGAGCGGCCCGGCGTGTCGTGCCGGATGTAGATGCCCCGGGTGCCGCTATTGCGCACGACGCAGTTGGTCAACGTCGGCGACGCCGAATCGGTCACGTACACGCCGTAGCTGCCGCTGCCGATCGCGCTGAACGCGTCCAGCGCCGGCGTGCCCTCACGCAGCCACGCGCCGTACGACGAATCCGATACGACGGCGATCCGCTTCAGTACGTTGCCGCTGCCGGTCGAGCGGTAGCCGAGGCCGTACATCGCGTGGCGCACGATCACGTTGTCGAGCACCGTCGCGTGCGCGGTCGTCGTGAGGTCGATGCCGTACCAGCTGCCCGCCGACGTCGAGGTCGAGCCGATCGTGACCGGCTGTTGTGGCGTACCGGCTGCGACGAGCGTGCCGACCACGGTGAGCTCGCCGCGGCTCGTGTTCTCGCCGGCGAGCATGATGTCGCTCGAGCTGGTGAAGCTCAGGGTCGTGCCCGGCTCGATCGTCAGCGTGACGTTCGGTGCGACGGTGAGGTCACCCGCCGCGGTGTACGGGCCATTCGCGGCGGTCAGCGTCGTGTTCGTCCACAGCACGCCGTAGAGGCCCGGCGTCGCGACCGTGTCGTACGGCAGCGCGCCCTGATCGAGGTTGCCCGGCGCGCCGAACCGCGACGGCGAGTTCGAGGTGAGCCGCAAGTCGGTCGGCGCGACGAAGAGCGGGTTCGCCGAGATCGAACCGGTGCCGGGCGACACGCCCCCCATGTAATTACCGTTGAAGTTGTTCCACACGTTCGAGTCCGTCACGCTCCAGCCCGCGCTGTCGCTGCGGTACACGCCGTACGACGAGCCCGTGATGATCGAGCCGACCACCGCGATGGTCGCGGAGTTGCTGCCCGAGGCAGCCGAGTAGATGCCATACGTGCCGTTCGCGCTGAACGTGCAGCGAGTCAACGAGACCGAGTGGCCGGGTGAGTCGTGGCGGATGTACATGCCCCGGGTGCCGCTGTTGCGCGCGATGCAGCGCGTGAACGTCGGCGACGACGAGCCGGTGATGTAATAGCCGTAGCTGCCGCTGCTGACCGCGCTCACCAGGTCGAGCGTCGGCGAACCGTCTTGTAGCCAGAACCCGTACGACGAGGCGTTCTCGACGGCGAGGTTCGAGAGCTGGTTGCCGGCCGCCGTCGACCGGTAGTCGAGCCCGTAGGTCGCATGGCGGATCACGAGGTCATCGAGCACGCAGTCGTGCGCGCCGGTGTCGAGCTCGACGCCATACCAGCTGCCCGCCGAGGTCGACGTCGAGGCGATGGTGATCTTGTTCGCCGGCGTACCGTTCGCGATCAGCGTGCCGCGCACGGTCAGCTCGCCGCGACTCGCGTTCTCGCCCGCGAGCATGATGTCACTCGAGCTCGTGAAGCTCAGCGTGACGCCGGGCTCGATCGTCAGCGTCACGTTCGGCGGGACCGTGAGATCGCCGGCCGCGGTATAGGAGCCGGTGGACGCGAGCAGGGTCGTGTTCGCCCACAGCGTGCCGTAGAGCCCGGGCGTCGCGACGCCGTCGTAGGGTGCCGCGCCCTGATCGAAGCCGTCCTCGCCGCCGAACCGCGACGGCGAGTTGGAGGTGAGCCGCACATCGGTGGCAGAGACGTAGAGCGGGTTCGCCGAGATCGAGCCGGCCCCGGCCGCGGCGCCGCCCATGTAGTTGCCGTTGAAGTTGTTCCATACGTTCGAGTACGTGATGTTCCAGCTCGCGCTGTCGCTGCGGTACACGCCGTACGACGAGCCCGTGATGATGGAGCTCGTCACGGTGATCGTGGCCGCGTTGCTCCCCGATGCAGCGGAGTAGAGGCCGTACGTGCCGTTCGCGTGGAGCGTGCAGTTCGTGATCGTCACCGAGTGCCCGGGCGTGTCGTGGCGGATGTAGATGCCTCGGGTGCCGCTGTTGCGCACGACCGAGCCGTGGATCACCGGATCCGCCGAGCCCGTGACGTAGATGCCGTAGCTGCCGCTGCCGATCGCGCGGCTCGCGTCGAGCATCGGCGTGCCGTCGCTCAGCCAGAAGCCGTACGACGAAGCCGACGTCACATCGACGTGCGATGCGGTCACCTGATTGCCGGTCGCCTCGGCGGTCAGGCCGTAGATCGCGGAGGTGATCACGGCGTGGTTCAGGGTGACCGCGGTCGCCGTCGGGCTCGCGATCACGCCGTACCAGCTGCCGCTCGAGGTCGATGTCGACTTGAACGTCACCGGCTGGGCCGCGGTGCCGTTGACGACCAGCGCGCCGGCGACGGTGATCTCGACCCGGCTCGCGTTGCGGCCCGCCGCCTGGGCGTCGCTGCTCGACGTCGCCTGGACCACGACGCCGGCCTCGATCGTCAGCGTCGCGCCGGCGATCACGGTGACGTCGCCCTGCAGCGTGTACGGGCTGTTCGCGAGCGTCCACGTCTGGGTGCTCAGGTTGCCGCCGCCGATGACGGTGTCCGCGTGGGCAGCGCGGCCGAGGGCGAGGAGCGCGAGGATGATGACGGTGCAACGCATGGTGGACCTGGTCAGTGGACGGACGAGACGCATCCTACGAAAACGAGCCACCGGCCGGGCCGCCGTCGCACGAAATCGCCTGCCGGGTGGATCTCGGAGTGCCGGTGCGCGCTGCGCAGACGAGCGCAGGCGCCGCACGCCCGACCTGCACTCGCGTGTTCTCGCTCGCGAATGCGGCTGGTCCGGGCCTTGCTCGATACGAAGGCAACGGAGGTATTTTTCATGACCACTCGCATTACTTCGCTCGCTTTGCTCGCCGGCCTCGCCGGTGCCCCGGCCATCGCCGCCGCCGACACCGCACCGGTCGCGGCAGAGGTCACGAACGCGAACGCCCCCGCGCCGGCATCCCCGGCGGCCACGTCCACCTATGCCGCGCGCGAGGCGCAGGACAAACAGGCGGCCGACTTCCAGGGCGGCAACACCGTCGTCATCATGTCGGGAACCGCGCTCGTCGCGTTGATCCTGCTGATCTTGATCATCTGATCATGGCGCGCCCGAGCCGCGGCGTTCGCGGCCGCGACGCGTCAGCTTGCAGTCGAGCAGCAGCTTGACCCCGCGGTGCTTGGCGAGGCCGGGCACCGCGGTGACCATCGTATCGGTCGCGAGCCAGTCGCGGCGCACCACGTCGAAGCCGATCGCATCGAGCGCCATGCACAGCATCGGCACCGAGTGCGCCACGCTCGTGAAGCTCACGTTCCGCGCGCCATCCCGGAAGTTGGCGAACGAGCCGGCTGCGATGCGCTCGGGATGAAGGTCGACGATCCGCACGCGCGCGTTCGGCTCGAGCGCACGCGCGAGCGACATGAACAGCGGATCGATCACCGGCAGGTGCTCGAGCACGAGCACGATCAGCGCGAAATCGAACTGCCGGGGCATGGTCCAGGGAGCGAGCAGATCGACGGCCCCGAAGCTGATTCGCGGATCGCTGTAGCGCCGCATCGCGATCTCGAGCATGCCCTGCGAGCCGTCGAGCCCGGTGTAACTGCGCGCGCCCTCGCCGATCACGCGCTGGGCGTTGCGTCCGGTGCCGCAGCCGAGCTCGAGCACGTCCGCGTCGGCGCAGCCTAGCGGTGCGCGATCGAGCGCCCACGAGGTCGCCGCGACGAGCGCGTTGGGCTCGCTGTCGTACGAGGCCGCCCAGCGATCGTAGCCGCTCAGCGTCTCGTCCGAGACGAGGCGCTCGTCGCGTGATCCATCATCGTCGGGCATGGGCTGGCGTCCATACCACCGGGCCCAGGCGAACGCGAACAAACACGCAGTGATCGGCAGTGGTTCGGCCACCGGCTTCGACGCGGCGCACGCTTGTTGCAGCCACCGCGGGCAGGAGGTTTCTCATGGCAAAGCTCTCGTCGGCTGCATGGATCGCTCACGATCTCGGCCTCGCCGCGTCGCTGGGCGGAACGCTGTTCGGGCGCGTGGCGCTGCAGCCCGCTCTGTACAAGGTCGCGCTTCCGGAAGAGCGCGATCTGGTGTCGGCCGACGCATGGCGCCGGTTCTCCGTGATCAACCTGCTCGGCCATGCCGCGTTCGCCACGACGTGGTTCGTCGGGCGCACGATGCTGAGCGGCCGCGAGGTCAGCGCCCGTGCGCGCTCGCTCACCCGCACGAAGGACGTGCTGGTCGTGGCGAGTCTCGTCACCGGCGTCGCGAGCATCCTGCTCGGCCAAAAGCTCGGCAGGCGAGGTGTCCAGGGTCGGGGCCCGCAGGCGGTCACGGATGGCGAGCGGTTCGGGCACAGCGACCAGACCGTCGCGCGAACCCGCGCGATCAAGCGCGGCGTCGGCCTGTTCGGCATGTTGAACATGCTCGCCACGGCAGGCGTGGGGGCGATCACGACGCTGCTCGCGATGCAGGGCAGCAAGTCCGCTCGCTTCGCGCCGTTCAGCCGGCGCTTGCCCTGACGGCGGTGCTCCATGAGCGAGCCCGAGCTCTGGTACAACCCCGCGTCCACGACCCGCGAGCTCGCGAATCGCGAGCGCGCTGGCGACGTCCATCCGAGCGTGCTCGGCGTCGCCATCATCGTCGTCGCGCTGCTGGTCGCGGTCCTGCTGCTCGCGCGCTGAGCGGCGGAGGGTTCCGCTCACTCCGGGGCCGGCTCGAACGCTGCGTGCAGCCCGGACCGGATCGCCTTGCGCGGCAGGTCGGCAAACCAGTGCAGCTCGCGCTCGGCGGCCTGGACGAGGACCACGCGCTCCGAGATCCAGGCGTCGCAGAACGCGGCCATGTCGCGCTCGTCGAGCCGCTCGGCGACCTCGCGCAACAGCCGCGCGACGCCGAGGCCGTGATAGAAGCCGAGCACGGTGCCACGGTACGAGCGCTCGACATCGACGATGCGATCGAACACCACGTGACGCAGCAGCGAGAACAGCTCGCCAAACCGACGCGCGAGCATCGCCCCGATCGGCTGGTCCTCGACGAGCGCGTCAAACCGTGGCCGCATCGCCGCCGCGTGCGCGCCGACCGCACGCAAAGCCCGCGCCGGTGGCGAGTCGCCGAGCCGGCGTGCCTCGCGCTGCGTGTGTACGAACGCCGACCGCTCGCTCTGCGCGAGCTCGCGCGCCAGCTTGCCGTACAGCGTGCGTAAGGGATTCACGGTGACCATCGGTACTGCGAGGTGCATGCCGCGAATCGCCATCGGCTGGCACCTGGACTGCAATGCAACTGCGCCAGCAGCGCAGAGCCGTTTTCACGACGCCGTCGGTTCTCGGCTCTGCGCTGGAAACCCTCTCGCCGTCGGCGCCTTCGTGACGCGCATTTGCGCCCGACGAGACGGCGCTAGACTCCCGCCAGAGGCCCAACATGAACAACATCCCAGTCAATGTGGGCGATCACGTGTTCCTCGAGGAAGGTGGCGAGGAGATCGGGGCCGTCCGCAAGGTCGAGCACGATCACCTGGTCGTCTACGTCGAGGCGGCAGGCGACTTCGTGGTGCACGCGCCGGAGGTCAGCGCGGTGCACTACGGCAAGGTGGTCCTGAGCCCCGAGCTCGTCGACCCGCGTCTGCTCGAGGCGGCCCGCATCGCACACGAGAGCGAGACCGAATAGGCGTTTGCGGACGCGCGCGCTCGCGCACCCGTGCGGGAGCGCTCGATTCGATCGTGAGAACTGCATGATTGGCTTGCCGCGTGGATCGCACGTGACTTGCACGAGCCGGTTCGGCCATGCACCAGCCGTCGATCATGTTGAAGCGGCTCGACGACGAGACCCGCGGTCAGCACGCCGAGGTCGACGTGTACTGGCTCGATCTGATGGCGTCCGGCGTCACGCGCGAGCACTACCGCGCCCTGCTCGTCCGGCTGTACGGGTTCGAGGCGCCACTCGAGAGCGCGCTCGCGTACACCCCGCACCTCGTCGTCGCCGATCGGCGCGAGCGGACGCTGTCGGGGCTGATCGCCCAGGACCTGCTCGCGCTCGGTCTCTCGCCGGCCCGACTCACCGCCCTGCCGCAGTGCGCCGACATCGGCCCGTTCGTGGATCCCGCCGAGGCGCTCGGCTGGAAGTACGTGATCGAACGACCAACCCAGCTCCATGCCGCGATCAAGCGCAACCTGGTCTCCCGGGTCGCCGACATCGCGAATGCGTGCAGCTACCTGTCCGCAT
>DAIRFU010000186.1:0-1560 GCA_036794935.1 Kofleriaceae bacterium
CGTCATCCGCCTGGTCGGCCAGATGCCCGGGCAGACCGCGAGCGAGATCGCGAAGATGCTCGGCAAGCATCCAAGCACGCTCACCGGCGTGCTCGCGCGCCTCGAGGATCGCAAGCTGATCGTCCGCGGCATCGATCCGCTGGATCGGCGCCGCGCCAGGTTCCGGCTCACCGCCGCCGGCAAGCGCGTCGATCGCGAGCGTCGCGGTACGGTCGAGGCTGCGACGCGTCGCGCGCTCGCGCGGGTCAAGACGTCGGAGATCGATGCGGCACTCGTGGTCGTCGGCAAGCTCGTCGAAGAGCTCGAACGCGCCTGATCCGGCGCCTCACGTTCGTGTGCGCCGGCGCGCCGGCTTGCCGCGCGTCGCGGTCCGGCGCCCGGGCTTCACGCGGCGCTGACTCGGTGCGGCGGGCGAGGGCGTGCCGGTGCCGGTCCCGATCGCGGTGCCGGTGCCGGTCCCGATCGCGGTGCCGGTGCCGGTCCCGATCGCGGTCCCGGTGCCGGTCCCGATCCCACGTAGCAGGATGCGCACGAGCAGATCGGCGAGCTCGGAGGCGGGCGGGATGACGCCCGCGGGCAGGTGCGTTCCCACCCGGCGCGCGAGGAACTGCGGCGCGGCACCGACCGCGAACGTGATCACCACGGCGACGAGAGGCGGCAGGTCGGCCGCGATCGTGCCGTCCCGAACGCCATCGTGCAGCATGCCGAGCGCGAGCGGGATGTGGCCGCGCTGAAAGCGCTGGAGCAGCCGGCCCAGCCGATCGTTCGACACCAGGGCCTCGCGCAGCATGAGCCGCAGCGTGATGGTCTCGACGTCCGACATCACGGCGAAGCGGCGGTAGAGCCGGCGCACGCGCTCCTCGACCGGCACATCGGGCGCGAGCGCGCGGGTGAGATCGGCGAGCAGGGCGGAGTAGGTCTCCTCGACCACCGCGAGGAACAGATCGTCCTTCGTCGGGAAGTAGTAGTAGACCATGCCGATGCTGGTACCGGCATCGCTCGCGATCGCCCGCAGCGAGGCACCGTCGACACCTTCGACGAGGAAGCGCGTGCGCGCGGCGGCGATGATGCGCGGCCCGATGTCGCTGGCTGGCCGCGCCATCAGGCGATCCTCTTGCGGAAGCGCAGCGACGCGAACAGCACGAGCGCGCCGAGGATCGCGCCGAGCCACACCAGCTCGCCCGCGAGATCGAGAAACGTCGCGCCCCGCAGCGTGATGCCGCGGACGATCCGCAGGAAGTGGGTCAGCGGCAGGATGTCGGCGAGCACCTGTGCCGCACGCGGCATCGCCTCGTACGGAAACATGAAGCCGCTGAGCAGGATGTTGGGCAGCAGGAAGAAGAACGACATCTGCATCGCTTGCTGCTGCGTGGTCGCGATCGTCGAGAAGAACAGGCCGAGCGCGAGGTTCGCTGCGATGAACACGAACGCGAGCGCGTAGAGAAGCCACACCGAGCCGACGAGCGGGACGCCGAAGATCACGCGGCCTGCGAGCAGGATCAACGTGACCTGCGCGTAGCCGATCGCGATGTACGGCACGATCTTGCCGACGACGAGCTC
>DAIRFU010000186.1:1570-11043 GCA_036794935.1 Kofleriaceae bacterium
CTTGATCGGCGATACGATCAGCTGCTCGAGCGTGCCGCGCTCGCGTTCGCGGACGATCGCCATCGCGGTGAGCATCACCATCGTCATCGTCAGGATCACGCCGACGAGACCGGGCACGATGAACACCGCGGTCCGGAGGTCGGGGTTGTACCAGGTGGTCGGCACGAGCGTGATCGGAGCGGCGGCCGCCGAGCCGGTCGCGCCGAGCCGGCGCACGACGAGCTCGCTCGAGCGCGCGGCGATCAGCGACGCCGCGGTGTTCGTCGCACTCGCGACGGTCTGCGGATCGGAGCCGTCGACCACGAGCTGGACCTGCGCGGGACGCCCGGTCGCGATGTCGGAGCCGAAGCGTGCGGGCACGACGAGCGCGACCTTCGCGGTGCTGCCGCGCAGCGCGTCCTCGATCTCGGCGTAGTTACGCACGGCGCCGCGGATGTCATAGAAGCCGGTCGCCTCGAGGCTGCGCGCGAGATCGCGCGACTCGGCGGTGTGGTCCTGGTCGTAGACGACCATCGGGATGTGGCGGACGTCGGTATTGATCGCATAGCCAAACAGCAAGAGCTGCATCACCGGCAGCGCCGCCATCATCGCGAGCGTCGGCCGGTCCCGGCGCATCTGGCGCAGCTCCTTCCACGCGACGATCCCGAACCTCACGTGGCACCTCGCTGCTCGTCGGCGACCATCGACACGAACGCATCCTCGACGGTGACGCGGCCCTCGCGATAGCTGCGGATCGCGTGGCCGGCCGGCTCGAACACCTCGCGTGCGACGGCCTGTGGATCGGCTCCCTCGCGGGTCGCGACGCGCAGGAGGTTGCCGTAGTGGGCGACCGCGTCGACCTTGGGGTGCGCGCGCAGCGCGTCGGCGGCCTCGGTCGCCTGGTCGACCTCGAGCTCGGCGACCCGGAGATGGCGGCGCTCGACGATCTGGGCCGGCGTGCCAGTGTCGAGCAGGCGGCCGCTGAAGATGAACGCGAGGCGATGGCAGCGCTCGGCCTCGTCCATGTAGTGGGTGGTCATCAGTACCGTCGTGCCCTCGGCCGCGATGCGGTGGATCTGGTCCCAGAAGTCGCGGCGGCTCACCGGATCGACCCCGGCGGTTGGCTCGTCGAGGAAGAGCAGGGGAGGCTGGTGGATCGTCGCGCTCGCGAGCGCCACGCGCTGCTTCCAGCCGCCGGACAGGGTGCCGGCGAGCTGCGTCCGGCGATCGGCGAGGCCGGCCTGATCGATCACCTCGTCGATGCGCGCGCGCCGCCGCCGGCGCGGCACGCCGTAGATGCCGGCGAAGAACCACAGGTTCTCCCACACGCTGAGATCCTCGTAGAGGCTGAACCGCTGGGTCATGTAACCGATGCGCTGCTTGATGCCCTCGGGGTCGTGCGCGATGTCGTGGCCGACGACGGTGCCGTGCCCGCCGCTCGGCCGCAGGATTCCGCACAGCATCCGGATCGTCGTCGACTTGCCGGCGCCGTTGGGGCCGAGCACGCCGAACACCTCGCCGCGGTTGACGGTCATCGACACGTCCTTGACCGCGACGAGCTCGCCGAACCGGCGCGCCAGGTGCTCGGCGACGATGACGGGCTCGCTCACGGCCGTGCTCCGCGAGCGATGGTCACGAACGCCGGCACGCCCGCGTGGAGCAGCCGCCCGCGGTCGTCGATCCGGATCCGGACGCGCACGGAGAGCGCCGCACGCTCGCGCTCGCTGAACACGTAACGCGGCGTGAACTCGGTGCGCCGGCCGATGGTCTCGACGACGCCGGGCACGGGCAGCGCGAGCGAGTCGACCTGGACGGCCGCGTGGTCGCCGACGTCGAGCCCGGCGAGGTCGTTGGCGGGCACGAACACGTCGGCATAGGGCCGGGTCACGTCGGCGACGGTGAGGACCGGCGCGCCGGGACCGACGACCTCGCCCGGATCGGCGTGGACCTCGAGCACGGTGCCCGGCGTGACCGCGCGGAGCTGATAGCGCGCGGCGCGCTCGCCCTCGAGCCGCGCGGCGATGTCCGCGGCGGTCGCCTGGGCATGCGCGCCCGTGACCTCCTGGCTCCGCGCGCCGGCACGCAGCTCGCGCAGCTGCTGGCGCAGCGTCTGGACCTGCGCCATCGCGGTGCGCGAGCGCGTCTCGCTCTCGTCGAGGACGGACTGGGTCAGCGCGCCCTGCTCGACGAGCCGGCGGTCGCGCGCGAGGTTCTTCTGCGCGAGCGCGTCGGTGGCCTCGGCGGCACGCAGCTGCGCCTGCACGACGCGGATGTCTTCGACGCGCGAGCCCGCGCGCACCAGGTCGGCGCGCGCCTGCGCGGCCGTGGCCTCCGCCTCGCGCCCGGCGACGGCGGTCCGCGCGAGCGTGTCGTCCAGCGTGGCGAGTAGCTCGCCTGCCGTCACGCGATCGCCGCGCTCGACGGTGACGTCGGTGAGGCGGCCGCCGACCTCGAACCCGAGCAGCCGCTCGTCGAGCTCGATCACGCCCTGGAAGGCCCCCGGGTAGCGCTCGTCGGGCTGGCAGGCGGCGAGAGCCGCGAGGCACGTGGCCAGGGCGACGACCCCTGGGGCATTCTTTATCATACGTCTTAGAATACCGCCGAACCGCCACCGGTGCATCCGAAAATCCGCGTTCCCCGCTCCGGGTCAGGGATGCGTGAACGTGCGTGCGAAGTCGAGGGTGCCGTCGGCGTCGTAGAACTCGCCGGTGAACGTGTCGCCGTCGACCACGACGTACATGAACCCGACCTCGCTCGCGTCCTCGTAGAACATCTGATTGCCGCGATCCTGCAGCGCGGTGGTCTGCGAGCCTGCTCCGCTGATGATCATCTCGGTGCCGCACAGCGCGGTCGGCTCGTCGAGCCACTGCCGCGTGTGATCGTGGCCGGCGAAGTATGCCTGGCTGATGCCGCAGATGTGGTCGTCGAAGAACGACTTGACCGCGTCGCCGTTCTGGATCGGCAGCGGGTTCGGCACGGTGATGCCGCCGAGCTCGGGCGCGTCGTAGTCGCCGGCATTGCCGTGCGCACCGTTCGAGCGGTACGGGTGGTGGCCGGCGGTGAATACCCAGCGCTTGCCCGCGACGTCGGCGAGCGCGCTCGGCAGCCACGCCGCCTGATCGCCGTACGTGGTGTCGCCCCACAGGATCGAGTTGGTGTCGAGCACGATGAACCCGACGTCGCCCCACGTGAACGTGTAGTGGGTGGCCGGCATGTTCCACTTGGTCGAGACCTGCGTGTACTCGACCTCGACCTTGCCCTTGTCGAACTCGTTGCCGATGCCGGCGATGTCGATGACGAGCTTGCCGCCGTAGTCGTGGTTGCCGAGCGCGACGTAGAACGGCAGATCGACGTCCATGTACGGCTGCTCGAACTTGGCCTGCCACTGCGGATCGGTCGTCGTCGTGACGCCGGCGTCGTAGATGTTGTCGCCGAGCATGAGCACGAAGTCGCAGCCCTTGGCGGCACACAGATCGCGCATCGCGATCGCGACCTTGCGCTGATCGGCGTTGCCCTTGCCGGTATCGCCGACGGCGATGAACCTGACCGGCTGGGCCACCGCCGGCGCATCGGCCGGCACGTCGTCACCGCCGCCACCCGCATCGTCGCCGCCACCGCCACCGCCACCGTCGCTGCCGTGGTTCGCGCACGCCGCCACGAGAAGGAGTGCCACGCCGAGGATCCTCATCGCCGCGGACCCTAACGCAGGACCGGCGGCGAGCGCTCGACAAAACGCAGGGCCCGTACGTTACATGCAGGCTACGGCGCGGCGTGCATGTGCGCGTGAAGCCACGCCTCGGGCTGTGGAGCCGCCTTCAGATCCGCCAGCAGCCGGTGCAGCTCGGCCCGCGCGCGCGGCAGGCGCCAGCGGGCCAGCACCTCGCTCGCGTCGTCGCCCATCGACCAGAACAGCTCGCTGCGGGCGAGCACGTCGAGGATCTCGACGAACCGCTTCGCGAACGGCCGCTCGCCCGAGCCGAACGCGAGCGCGAGCAAGCCGCGGCCGTAGGTCACCGCGCAGCGCGCTTCGACCTGGTCGAGCCGCTCGCACAGCGCCTGCGCGAGCGAGCGCGCGTCGGGAGAGCCGACCGCGCCGGCGGCGACCGCGAGGTACGCGAGCACGTGACCGTCGGCGTGGGGCAGCTCGCGCCAGCGCGGCGCGATCTCGTGGTGGGCGTGCACGGCCTCGCGCAGTGCCGCGACGACCTCGCGCGGCGCAGCGGCTCCCCTGGCGACGGCGATCGCGATCGCGGCCGCGGCACGGACGAGCGCGTCCTTGTCGGCGAGGCACGGCGCGAGCTCGTCGAGGTCGTGGTCCGCCTGCGCGGCCAGGCTGTCGATCGCGCACGCGCGCAGTGCGGGCTCGGCGTGCGTGCGCGCGAGCGTGACGAGATCGGGGCGCGCCGCCGGGATGACGCGCGCGAGCACGAGGATCGTGCGGCGCTCCTCGACGGTGGCGAGTGGCAAGCACGCGAGCACGTGCGGCCACGCGGTGGCGGTCGCCTGGCGCGTGCCCTCGATCGCCACGCGATCCGGATCGTCCGCCTCGAGATCATGGACCTCGCCGTCGTGAGCCGTCGCGCTCTGCGCCGCGGTGTGGATCGTGGCGAGCAGGCGCGCCCGGTCGACGCCTTCGTGCGAGAGCAGCTTCGCGAGCCACGGCAGGACACGCGCGGTCGCGGGATAGATCGAGCCCTGGTGCTCGATCTCCGACTCGATCGCGCCGAGGCAGTATGCGCGTACGAGCGGCTCGGACGACACGAGGCCACACAAGAGGCGCGGGAATGCCTCGACGTGATCGTCGAAGCAGCCGGTGGTCTCGGCCCAGGGCTCGTCGTCGATGCCGGCGAGCTGTGGCGGCGTCGCGAATGCCGGCTCGTCATGGCAGTACAGCGCGTGGCCGAGCTGCCAGTCGAGGCCCTGCGCGGTCGGCCGCTGCTCGATCGCGAGCGACGTGACGTCGAGCTCGCGGCGGAGCGCGCCGGCCGCGTCGAAGATCCGCCAGGTGCCGGCGAGCCGGTCGCGCTCGATGAGACCGGTCGCCGCGATCGTGGTGCCGTCGACGTGATAGTGCACGCACGCGAGCGCTGGACCCTCGCGCCGCGCCTCGAAGCGCAACACCCCGCCGCGGCCGCGCTCGAGCACGCTCGCCAGCGCGCCCTCTCCGGTAGCGTCCACCGCGAACGTGCGCGCCTGTTCGTCCTCGAGCACGCCGTCGCGCGACCAGCTGCCGCGATAGGTCTGGCGGCCCTGCGGATCGTCGCGGTAGCGCGTCGCGAGCCGGCCGGTCTCGAAGTAGTAGTCGCGCTCCTCGCCCTGCGCGCTGCGCGTCGTCGTCTTCTTCAGCGTGCCGTCGGGCTCGTACTGCAGGATCGTCGCCGGCTGGCCCGCCGCGTCGCGTACCTCCTCGTGGCGCAGCACGCCGGCCCTGGACCACCACCGCCAGCGGCCGAGCTGGTTGTTCGTGCCGCGCTCGATCATGCCGTCGACCCAGCGATCCATCTCGGGGAACCACCGCGCGTCGGAGCTCACGCCGGCGGGCCGCGGCGGTAACAGGTTGCCGTCGGGGCCGCACTCGGTACCGTCGCGCAAGAAGTAGCGGATCGTGTAGTTCGTGCGGCCGTCGCGGGTGTAGTAGCGCACCGACCACACGTTCGGTCCGGCCTGCGCGAACGGCTCGCTCGTCGGTGTGTCGCAGCGATAGAACACGCTGTCGAGGATCACGCCCATGACCCAGTCCGCCTCGGAGGCGACCGTGCCGTCGGGATGGTAGTTGATGTTCTTGCCGTGCACCTTGCCGTGCACGTAGTGGCTCTCGCCGTGGAGCCGGCCATCGCGCGTCCAGCTGCGATACGCGCCGTGGCGGCGGCCATCGCCGTCGACGGTGCCGAGCACCCACTCGAACCCCGGGTCCTTGGGGTCCCATCGCGCCGCCTCCGGGACCGTGCCGGGCCGAGCTGGAGGCGAGTTCTCCGGGTTGCCCATCGTCAGAGATCCTGATCGCGCGCAGCGACGAGATCAACGGGAGTTGGGTTACTCCTGGGGGGTTGACTCAGCGCAACAGCTCGAGAAAGCGGATCGCCGCCGCCGCGACGCGCGCGCAGCCGCCGGTCGAGCGGGTGACCGCATGCGAGGTCTCGAGCTCGATGCCGGCATAGCGCTTGCCGGCGAGGGCCTCGCGCAGCGAGGTACACACGGCAGGTCCGGTGCCGCTGTACGGCTGGTTCGCGCGGACCTCGAGCCCTGCACCGCGGAGCTGGAACATCAAGCGCTCGGCGAGCTCGGCCTCGAACGTGTGCGCGGGGTCGTAGAGCACGCCGACGTCGAACGCGCGACCTGCGGGATCGAGCTCGGGTGCGAAGCTGTGCGACGACAGGTGCAGCACCTCGCCGCCCTCGACGAGCCGGGCCTCGACGTCGCGCCGGACCGCCTGCCAGAACGGCGCGTGAAACAGATCGAGCCGGGCCTGGCGATCGCCCGCCGAGAGGTGGACGTTGCCCGGCACCGGCGCGCCGTAGCAGACCTCCGGGATGACGTCGCGATGGTCGGCGGGCCGGTTGAGATCGACGAACATTCGCGAGAATGCACCGGCGTGGACCGGCAAACCCACGGCCTCCGAGAGCCGCGACGCGATATCGAACGCGCCGTGATCCCAGCCGGCTTGCGACTGCAGGATCTCGAGCGGCACCTCGAGATCGATGCCGGGTGGCAGCGTCCACGACGCGTGCTCGCACGACAGCACAAGTCCGATCACAGCCATCCAACGTACGAGGTGAGCACGCGGTTGTCGAGGAAGCGGCCGGGTAGTTGCGGGATCGCGATCACTGCTTCAGCGCGTCGAGGAACGCGAGCACGTGGGTCCACGCGTCCGCCGCCGCCTGCTCGTCGTACTTCGGATTCGAGGGATTCGCGAACGCGTGCGGCGCGTCGTACCGGAAGATCTCGTGCGCGACGCCGGCCTTGGTCAGCGCGGCGTCGAACTCGTTCACCTTCTCGGGAGGGATGCCCTTGTCCTCGTTACCGAAGATGCCGAGCAGCCGCGCCTTGATGTGCGCGAGCTGCTGCGGGTCGGTCTCGAGCTGACCGTAATAGATGATCGCACCATCGAGCTCGGGCAACGCGAGCGCGGCTTGAAGCGAGTAGCCGCCGCCGAAGCACCAGCCGATCACCGCGCGCGTCTTCGCCGCGATCGCCGGATCGCTGCCGAGGTAGTCGAAGGCTGCCTTGATGACCGTCATCGCCTTGGCCGGATCGACGGTCTTCATCGCCTGCATCGCCTGGTCGGGCGTGGTCGCGACGGCGCCGCCGTAGAGATCGACGGCGAGCGCGGCGTAGCCGGCGGTCGCGAGCCGGTCCGCCCAGTGCTCGATGTTGTCGTTGAGGCCCCACCACTCGTGGATCACGACGATGCCGGGGAACGGGCCCGTCCCGGCGGGCAGGCTGAGGTAGGCCTTCGTGCCGGCGAGATCGATCGTCCGGCCGTGCAGATGGGCCTGGTTGTCGGCCGGCCCCTCGTGCAGCGCCTTGAACTCGGCCTCGGACAGCGGGCCCGTCGACGCGGGCGTGTTCGTCGCCGGCGCGGCCTGGGTGGGGGTGGCCGTCGCTGCAGGCTTGTTCGACGAGCCGCACGCGACGAGGGCGAGGACGAGGGCCGATGTGCAGGAGCGCATGCCGCGGCTTTAGCCCACGAGCGGCCTCGCTGTCACGTGAGTGGACGGTCGGTCGCGCGCGGGAGCAGCGCCGCAGAGAGCAGCGCGGCAACCAGGACGACGCCGCCGTGGATGAAGCCGACGTGCAGGCCGTCGGCGATGCGGCAGTGCAGGTGGAGCACGAGTCCGCCGAGGCAGCCGCCGCCGGCGCCGAGCGACGCGGCGATCCAGCGCGAGCCGACCGGGAGCGCGCCGCGCAGGAACAGCGCACCGACGAGCACCGGCAGGAGCGCGGTCGCGAGCCCGATCTCGAGGCAGGTGTGGCCATGCGCGAACCGCTCCCACCCGTACGCGGCGCTGCTCGGCCCGCTCGGGTGAACGAGCAAGCCGAGCGCGATGAAGCCGATCGACGTCACGATCGCGCTCGCCGCCGCCCAGCGCCGGCGCGGCATCACCGAGCCGCGACGTGGCACGAGCGCGATGTAGCACGGCACCGCGAACCCGAGCAGCCAGGCGATGCCGGCGCCGATGATCCAGCTCGCCGGCAGCTCGGACATGTCGCGGCGCATCGACAACGCGGCGACGAGGCCCGCCCCGTAGACGAGCGAGACCGCGACGACGATCGCGAGCTGGCGCAGCGGTCGCCGGGGCGCGACCGGCTCGAGCGCGCCGAGCTCCGCCTCGAGTGCGGGCGACAGGGGCGGGGCCGCCGGGGCGGGCTCGGCCGCGAGCTCGCCGAGCAGCAGATCGCGCACGGGATCCTCGCTCACGACACACCTCCCGCGGCCTTGCGCGCGGGGGGCGCCGCCCGCTTGCCGCCGCGCAGCTTGCGCCGCGCCTCGTAGCCGCGGTGCGCGCGCACCTTCATCGCGCCGACCGAGGTGCCCGCGATCTCGGCGGCCTCCGCGACGGACTTGCCGTCGAGCTTGGTCAGCACGACAGCCTCGCGCTGCTGCGCGGGCAGGTGGGCGAGCGCGTCGAGCGTGGCCTGCGCGAGCTCGGGATCGACGCGCGGCTCGTCCCTGCGCTCGGCCGACTCGCCGTCGAGCCCGGCCGCGACCTCGGGCACGGCGTCGTCGGCGACCCGCACGACGGCTCGCTTCACCTTGCGGGTCTCGTCGATGAACGTGCGATGGGCGATCGAGTAGATCCAGGGCATCGGGTCGGCCCCGCGCACGTAGGCCCCCCGCGCGCGGTGGACCTTGAGAAACGTCTGCTGCAGGAGGTCGTCGGCGAGCGCCTTGTCGCGCGCCATCTTCATCAGGTAGCCGAGCAGGCGCGGCGCAACCAGTGCGTAGAGCTCGCGAAAGGCACTCGCGTCGCCATCCTGGTACCGCGCCATCAAATCCCTGGGATCGGCCATTCGACCGTGACCGGGTATACGACGGCCGGGCCCCCTGGTTACAGGTCACCCGGGCGATGTATAGACGCGGGCATGGCTGGTCGTACCAAGCGCAACCTCAAGTCACGTCCGAAGTTCAAGCAGGAGCGCCGCCTCAAGGGGCGTCGCATGAAGGCCAAGAAGAAGGCCGCCCACAAGCGGGGCCTCGCGCGCAACAAGGCGCGCCGCCGCACCCGCGGCACGAAGAAGAAATAGACCCGGCTCAGCCGGCCAGCGACCAGGCGATCATCAGCTGTCCCGCGTAGTACGCGGGCAATCCCCATGCGCGGTTGGCAAAGCGCGTGGCGACGAACTTGTCGCGCGCGACGGCCAGATCGCTCGCGAAGAACAGGATCGCGCCGATCGCGAGCCGGTTCGTGGCCGACCCGGGACCGTGGCGAACGATCGCGAATGCGCCGACGACCATGGCGACGATCGCGAGCACGTAGCCGATCACCGGCACC
>DAIRFU010000806.1:0-3029 GCA_036794935.1 Kofleriaceae bacterium
GGTGTTCGACACCGAGCACGTGCCGGTGACCGCTGCCCTCGGCGACGTCACGGTCAAGAGCTGGCAGGAGGCGCTCGCCGCGTGGAAGGTGAACGCGGCGAAGAACGGCCCGGCACTGGTGTCGTTCCCGCTCAAGGCGGCGTCGACCGACCTGCTGATGTTCGCGTACCCGATCTTCGTCGGTGAGGACGCAACGGCGGCGGGTGCGATCGCGGCCGAGCCGCCACTCGCTCGCCAGGGCTATGTCGTGCTCGGCTACGACATGACCCCGGTCACCTGGTTCAAGCAGGAAGCGCAGGAGCAGAAGGCGGCCGCGGTCACGAAGGCCGCGCTCTACACCGGCGCGGTCGGCGCGCTGTTCGCGCTGATCGGCACCGTGCTCGCGATCTTCCAGGGCCTGTCGATCTCCAAGCCGATCAAGCAGCTCGCGTGGAAGGCCGACCAGATCGCGCGCGGCGACCTCGACGCCCGCGTCGACGTCCGGACCGGCGACGAGATCGGCCTGCTCGGCGAGAACTTCAACTTCATGGCCGACCAGATCGCGATCTTGCTCCAGCAGACCGCCGAGAAGGCAAAGATCGAGCAAGAGCTCGAGGTCGCCAAGGCGATCCAGGAGACGCTGGTCCCGAGCGACGCACCGGTCAAGAAGCCCACGTTGACGTTCGCCGGCTTCTACCAGCCGGCAGCGCAGACCGGCGGTGACTGGTGGACGTGGGCGGACCTGGTCGGCGGCAAGACACTCGTCGTGATCGGCGATGTCACCGGCCACGGCGTGCCGTCCGCGATGATCACCGCCGCGGCGAAGGCGTCGTGCGACGTCGCGCGCTACGTCCACAACGACGACGTCACCGTGACCACGCTGCTCGAGATCATGAACCACGCGATCTTCGAGAGCGCGCAGCGCCGGTTCGTGATGACGTGCTTCGCGTCGATCATCGATACGAAGGCGCGCACGATCACGTACGCGAACGCCGGCCACAACTTCCCGTACCTGTTCCGCCCGGGCGAGGGCAAAGGCGAGTTCGGCTCGCTGATGATCCGCGGCAACCGGCTCGGCGACGATCGCAACTCGAAGTACGACGCGAAGACGACCGAGCTGGCGATCGGCGACGTGCTGGTCTGGTACACGGACGGCATCGTCGAGTGCGAGAACGAGATGGGCGAGGAGTACGGCGAGAAACGGTTCCGTGCGTCGGTCCGCAAGGCCGCCGCACTCGATGCCGGCGAGATGCGCGATGCGATCATCGCGGATGCCGGCGCGTTCTTCGGGGAGGCCATTCGCAAGGACGACATCACCATGGTCGTCGGGAGGATCCATTGAGGGCGTTCACCATCGCGCTAGCACTGGCGATCTACGCGCCGTTCGCGCTCCACGCACCGATCGCGTCCGCTGCCGTCGAGGATGATCTCCGCGACGGTGACAAGTACTTCGAGGAAGGCAACCTGAAGAAGGCTGCCGCCGCCTACGATCGGGCGATCGAGAAGGCGCCCAGCCAGGTCGGCGCCGACGCGTACGGCAAGCGAGCGGCGATCTTCATCATCCTCAAGGACTACACCGGCGGCCTGGCGTTCATCGAGCAGGCGAAGTCGCGCTATCCCAACGCGCCCGAGGTGCTCGAGCAAGAGGCGCTCATGCTCTGGGAGACCGACCGCAAGGACGAGGCGATCAAGGTCGCCGAGCAGGTCGTCAAGACGCGCCCGCAGGCGTTCCTCAACCAGCAGCTGATCGGCGACTACTACTACGCGCACCGCGACCCGATGAAGACGGCGACCGCGTTCGAGGCATACCTCGCGAACCGGCCGGCCGAGCTCGAGGGTGGCGACGTGCTGCCGCGCATCCGGCTCGGCTTCTCGTACCTCGCGATCGCGCGGTCCGCGCTCGGCGATGGCGACGAGAAGCGCACCCGCTCGCTGTACACGAAGGCGACCGAGCAGTTCGAGTTCGTGCAGCGCAAGCTCGGCAAGAAGCCGAACGCGATGGTCAACTCCGAGAACGGGTTGTGCGCGGCGTACACCGGCCTCAACCGCTGGGACCAGGCGATCAGCGTGTGCGAGCGCGTGATCCAGGATCAGCGGCACATCGACTCGACGGGCTCGGTGTGGTTCAACCTGGCGACCGCGTACCTCGCGCGCCGGCAGGTCAAGAAGGCCCGGTTCGCGAGCACCGAGTTCACGCGCCTGCGCAAGAACGAGGCGCGCGGCTACATGCTGCTCGGCGACACCTACTTCCAGGAACGCGACTGGAACGACGCGCTCGATCAGTACCTGCGCGCCGAGAAGCTGCTCCGGCCGAACCAGCAGCGCGAGACGGTTCAGCTCTCGATCCGCCTCGGCAAGACGTATCGCCGCCTGCCGGCGCCCGCGAGCGGCCCGAACCCGAACCTCGCGCTCGCGATCGACAAGCTCCAGACCGCCTCGTCGGCGAACCCGGACAGCGTCGAGCTGGCGGTCGAGCTCGGCGAGGCGTACCTCGAGGCGCGCCAGGACAGCAAGGCGAGCGCGCTGACCGAGCGGCTGCTCGGCCGGACTGGCAAGACCGACGGCGATCAACGTGCATCGCTGCTCGTGATCTCCGGCAGGGCGCTGTTCAACGACAAGAAGCTCGACGAGGCGCGCAAGCGCTTCGAGGCCGCCCGCGAGCTGCGCCCGAAGGACGTGCAGATCAAGCGCGAGCTGGTCACGACGATCAACGAGCAAGCGTTCACCAGCAAGGAGTTCAAGGAGGCCCAGAACCTGCTCGAGGAGGCGCTGAAGATCGACCCGGGCTCGACCACGACGGCGACGAACGTGGCCGTGCTGACGATCGAACGCGGTGACTGCGAGGCGGCGCAGCGCCAGCTGGTCAAGCTCGCCGGCATGCGCGGCCACGACGCGGTCTTGACCCAGCGCCTGCTCGGGCGCAGCTACCTGTGCCTGCGGCGCCCGGACGTCCGCAAGGCCGGTGAGGCGTTCGCGAAAGCGGAGCGCGAGGCGAAGAAGGCGAACGCACAGCTCGCGCTCGCCGAGATCTACACCGAGTGGGCGCCGCT
>DAIRFU010000187.1:0-11014 GCA_036794935.1 Kofleriaceae bacterium
GGCGGCGAGCAGCTCGCCGGTATCCGGATCTGGATACTGCCCGGCGAGCAGCAGCGCGATCGGATCAGGTGCAGGCATCGAGGACTGCTTTCAACTGCGACCGCAGCGAGCCGACGTGCGGCGCGAACGAGCCGTCGAACACGGCAGAGCCGACCGTGAAGGCATCGGCACCCGCAGCGGCGAGCGCACGCACCTGGTCCGGTCCGCGCACGCCGCCGGCGACGAGGAGCGTGCCGCCGACGCAGCGTCGCGCCGCGCGGACGAGCTCGAGCGGATCGGCCTCGACCGCGCGATACGCGAGCAGGTCGACGCCGGCCGCGCCCCGCGCGCCCGCCCGCTCGCAGTCGGCCGCGATGTCTGCCGCGGCGCCGCGCAGCTGGGTCGGGTGCCCGAACGGGCGGCCCGGGAACGGCAGGTACTGGACGCGGCTCCCGGCGAGGACCGCGAGGACCTGGTCGACGTCGGTGCCACCGAGCAGGCGATCGACGCCGATCTCTCGCGCGAGCCGCGCCGAGTCCAGGCACGCCTCGGGCGACGTGCTCACGACCTCGAGGTAGCTCGTCGCGCCGAGCTCCTTGATGCGCCGGTGCAGCGCGGCCGCCGCCGCGGGCGCGATACCGACGTCCTTGAATCCGATGTGGCGAAGGCCGAGCGCGCGCACGTCGTCGAGGACGTCGAGCGCGTCCTCGATCGTGCGGTCCGCGCGGGTGAGCATGAACACGAAGTCCATGGCCGGAGTCTACGCCCGTCCCGGTACGCGTGCGTCGCTGGTACGTGCAGTGCACGGCGCAGCCGTCAAACCTCGACGGAAGGAGACGGTGATGAGGAGATACGAGCTGATCCTGGCGGCGCTCGGCGCCAGCGCCACACTCGGGATCGCGGCCGCTGCGCTCGCGCAGAGTGCGCCGGAACGCGCGAACGTCCGCAATGCATCCGAGATGACGTTCGGCGCGATTCCGGGGACGCCCACCTGTCTGCAGGCCTCGCCGCAGCAGGGCGATCCGATGGCCACCGCGTTCACGGTCCTCGCGAAGGCGAAGACCGGCTGCACGGTGCCGTGGCACTGGCACTCGGCGGGCGAGACCTTGATGATCGTCACCGGCACGGCGCAGGTCGCGATGAAGGGCGAGGGCAAGCCCGTCACGCTGAAGGCGGGCGGCTTCGCCTCGCTGCCGGCCAAGCACGCCCATCAGATGCGCTGCATGCAGACCTGCACGTTCTACCTGCGCTCCGACGGCAAGTTCGACATCCACTACGTGGATCCGCAGGGCAAGGAGATCTCCGCGGATCAGGCGCTCAAGTCGGTCAAGGAGACCGTCGCGCGCAAGTAGCTCGCCGTCCGGGGCACGCGCGATGCAATGCCGCGTCCCATGGTGATCCGAGCGGCCGGCGCACTTCTGTACAGTCTGGCGATTGCGGGCTCGGCCGCGCACGCAGGGCCGCACGGGGCCCAGGGCGCCCGCTCCGCGAGCTCGGAGCCTGTCGCACGGTCGCAGGATGACGGGTGGGTGAATCTCGCAACCGCCACCGCCTCGGACCGCGGCCGAGAGTGGATCGCGATCGATCGCTACGCCGGCGCATTTCGCACGCTGCGCATCGATGTCGCCGCCGGGACCGTGCTCGTGCGCCGGGTGACCGTCGAGTTCCACGACGGCACCTCGAGCAGGTTCGACGTCGATTGCTACCTGACCTCGCGGCAGCCGAGTGCGTTCATCGACTTCGGTGCGCCGCGCGCGATCGACCGGATCTTCGTGATGACCGCCAGGCAGCCGGGCGGTACCTACGAGGTCTACGGCTCGTGGGGCAAGACGCAGGTGGACGAGCTGGTCGCGGCGAGATAGCGGCTACGCGTCGAGCGACGGCAGCGGCTTGGCCTCGACGTGGAGCTCGATGCGGACATCGCCGTTCGATTGCTTCACCCAGCGCGCGCTCGTCAGCACCAGATCCTCGAGCGCGTGGCCCCAGATCCCGTACGCGCCGTCGGTCCGCGAGCGCTCGCGGTGGTCGCCGCGCTCCTCGATCTTCGGCTCCTCGAGCGAGGTGCCTTCCTCGGCCGCATAGACGTGCATGTACTCGTCGCAGATCAGCTGGACCAGCTCGCCGCGCGTGAAGCCCTGGGGCAGGGCCGCGGTGAGTGCGACCTCGGTTGGATTCGTGAGCGGGAAGTCGATCTGCAGCAGCGCGCGCGGGAACGGGATCACGATCTCGTCGCGCAGCTCGATCATCGCGAGCGCCGACCGCGGATCGTGCACGCGCATCCCCGGCGGAAACGCGATCCGCGTGATCATCAGCGACACCGGTTCGTGGCTGACCTTCATGCGGCGGCTGAGCCACCACGCGACAGCGATCGCGAACCCGATCACGAGGACGGTGATGTAAGGAGGCGGCCAGAGCACGCCCGGAAGCTACCAACGAGTGCGGTCGCGCGCAGCTAGCTCCCGCCGTTCACGGCAGGTCGGCGGCGTAGAGGAACGCCGCGGTGGCCGTCTGCGCCCGGCGCAGGGCGAGGCCAATTGCCGCATCGACACCGCCATCGCCCTCCCAGCAGCTCGTCTGATCGAACCAGGCCGAGTCGATGTCGCTGCAGCGCTGCCCGTACGCGCCCGCCAGCGCGTCCCACATCGCGGGCCACTGCCCGTTCGAGGCCCACGCGAGGTCGAGCAGCACCGCGCCGGCACTGCCGGTCGGCGTGGCCGCCCAGTCCGAGGCCACGAACCAGCTCTGCACGGCCGCCGCGCGATCCTCGAGGTGCGAGTGGAGGTTGAGCGGCCAGTCCGTGGCCGCGTAGTTCGCCGCGTGCATCGGCTGCGTCAGGTCCGTCGCGTAGTGCAGCGACAGGCCGAGCTCGTAGCAGCCCTTGTAGACGTCGCGGGCGGCGAGCCGGCTGCGCGCCGTGGCCAGGTGCTCGAGTGCCTTGTCGTACGCGACCGGGTTCCTCGCGCCGAGGTAGTTCGTGCCCGTCGACGGATCGTAGAAGTGCGACGTGTACGTGTACCAGTTGTTGTAGCCGACCTTGTGATCGGCATCGTCGAGTCCCTGCCGCCAGCGCGAGCTGCACGATGGATCGACCAGCCACGCGTGCGCGTGAGCCGCGCGCGACAGGCCGACATGGTGACCGAGGATGTCCATCGCGCGATCGACGATGAACAGGTGCGTGCTCTTGCCCTCGTTCGTCGTGCTGCCCGATGCCCAGTAGGGCGACCCGGGGACCGCGTCCTCGGTATCCGATCCGCCCTCCGCGCTCGCGCAGCCGGCCAATACAACGAGACTCAACGTGATGAATGTGCGCCCCACCCGGACGCCATATCACCGCGGGCGCACCTGCTGCGTACCGGCCGCCACGGATCCCGCTGTCAGCACCTCGCCGGGGCCACGCGTGATTGCGCACGAGTGTGCGCAGCGGCAGCCGGGGGGCGCGTCAGGCCCGCTGCATGTAGTTGCGCCAGACGCCGGTCGCCAGCTCGCGCCAGGTGCGCAGCGGGGCCGCGACGAACGCACGCAACCGCGCGAGCACGTGCTCGTCGCGATGGACCGTGTTGCCCTCGGGGGCCGCCGCTGCCGGCTGCTGGACGACCGCGCGTGCGCGCAGCATCCAGTCGGCGAACACGCGGTGGATCATCTGCTCGAGCGTGACCTCGGCGCCGGCCGCGTGCAGCTCGCGGCGTGCCTCCTCGAGCGCCCGATACTCCTCCTCGGTGAGCTGGAGCATCACCTCGTGTGGATCGCGCACGGCATCGGGCGAGATCAGGCTTGCCTTGCGCGTGCGGCGGGCGCGGGGCTGCTTCGGCTGGGTAGCGGGGGCCTTGACGAATTCGGCGGGTAGCTTGCTCATGATGGTCTCCTGACTCAGGCGGCGGCGATCTGGGATTCGGTCGAGCAGGTGTCGGCGGTGGCGCCGGCCTGGACGGACAGGCCGACTCGCTCGATGACCTCGTCGGCGAGCGCGAGGAAGTCCTGCGAGCCGCGCGACCTCTGCTTCTCCTGGCGCTCCATCGCGAAGATGTCGCGATGCCAGGCGGGACAGACGATGAAGCTGCTGTTGACACGTACGCGTGTCTGGAACAGCAGGTCGCCGTACGCGGCGCCGACCTGCTCGCGCGATTGCTCCGTCACCGCGAGTCGCCGATCGTAGGCGACCTGCACGCAGCCGAGGATCGCCGGCGTCGCGAGCTCGGCGGCGACGATCTCCGCCACGGCCTCGCTCGTCGTGTGCAGGCCCTCGAGCGCCTTCGGATCCGGCGTGAACGGCATCAGCACGTGCGACGCGGCGACCAGTGCGTTGAGTGTCGCGAGCTGGAGCTCCGGCGCGGTATCGATCAGCACGACGTCGTAGCTGACCTCGCGCAGCGCGCGGCGCAGGATCGTCTCGCGGCCCGTCTTGCCCGCGATCGCGAACTGGGCGCGGGTCAGCTCGCCGCACGCCGGCGCGACGTCGATGCGCTCGCGTGTCGACGGCTGGATGAGGTCCTCGAGCCGGGCCTGCCCGAGCAGCAGCTGCGTCGTCGTCGGCGCGTCGTCGGCGAGCTGGTCGAGCAGCATCGCCGTCGTGCTCGCCTGCGAGTCCATGTCGATGACGAGCACGCGCGCGCCGCGGATCGCGAGCGCGGCCGCGAGGTGCGTCGTGACCGAGGACTTGCCCACGCCGCCTTTTCGATTCGCGACAGTGATGGTGTGCATGAAATTTCCGGTCGCATGACGCGATGCGCCGGGCAACTTTTGGTCGCGAGTTGCGCGTGATCGCGTACGTCGAGCGGGTCCCTGTCACCGGCGTCCGTAAGTCGACGTACGGTGATCGAGTGTCATGACGATCGGGACGCGCGTTCACGGGTGAGGCGGAACGTGGACGCGAATCGCGTTTATCCCCAGTGGGAGCTCGCGGCGCTCGTCGAGACGCCTGTGGATTCGACGGTGTTGCTCGCGCGATGCTGCATCCCGCCGTGGCGGTCTTCTTGCACCACGTCGTGGGCGGGTGCTGTCTCGTCGGAGGTCTCGTCGATGACCCCTCTGATCACGCTCTACATTCTCGGCGGCTGTGTCGGCCTCGCGATCCTCGTGTTCATCGTGATGATCGTGGTCACCGCGCTGCGCCCGCCGGAGCTGCCCGACCTCTTCCTCGATCCTCCTCCGCCGCCGCCGATCGTGCGCATGATCCGCGCGCTGACGCCGGCGCCGATCGCCGCCGCGACGCCGGTGCCTGCGCTGGCTGCGCCCCGTGAACGCTTCGTACCCGCGAGTACGGCGATTTCGCGGCCCGCATCATCATCGCAGGCCCGGGTTGCGATCCCGTCGCCGCCAGCTCCGCAGGTCCCGCCGATGCAGAGGTCGCCGGCGCCATCGCCGACCGTGTGGACGCCAGCTCCGCAGGCGCCGCCGCGAGTGGCGCCGTCGCCTCCGCTGTCGCCGCAGATCCGCCACCCCGTCTATCCGCAACGACGGTCGCGGCCGCTGCGTCGCGTGCTCGCGATCCTGTTCGCGACGGTCACGCTCGCGACCGGCATCATCGTCGCAGCTCCGTCGCTCCTCGATCCGCTGTGCGACGACTACGAGTGGTTTGGCGCCGAGGCCACCACCGTCGTTCGCCAGCACGCGAGTGACGCACACGCCGCGATCGCCGAGATCATCGACGCCCTGTAGCGGCCGCTCACGGCTGTGATAGCGTGCGCCGCCTTGAGGGCGTCATCCAGCGGTCGGAGTGTTGTCGCGGTTGTTTGTCTGGCGTTGATCGGGAGCTGTGCAGGTGCGGCAGTCGGTGGCGCCTTCGCGCAGTGGCTCGAGCTCGCGCCGCTCGTACCCGCACTCGCCGGTACGCTCGCCGGGATCGTCGCGAGCTGCCTGCTCCTCCGGCGCCGCCTCGCCCGCGCACTGCCGGTCGAGCTCGACGAATGGATCCACCGTCGACGCAAGCTGCGCTGGTTGTGGGCGGCGTGTGCGCTGCTCGCGATCGTGAACACCGCGCGCCTCGGCCTGTTCATCACCGATCCGGATCAGGTCTGGGCCTCGGCGTTTCCGCCGGTCGCCGAGTCCGCACAGCACCAGTGTTCGGGTGCCTACGTACGTGCCGGCGAGCTGGCGGCCGAAGGCCACACCAACCTGTGGGATCCGGACGACTACGCCGGCGACCAGCCGACCTCGATCGACGGCCTCGCTCCGTACCTGGGCGACGAGTACGTGTATCCACCTCCGTTCGCCGTGCTGCCGCGCGTAGCGGTCGCCGCGTCCCACGACTATCAGCTCCTGCGCGATCTGTGGTTCGCGATCAGCGCGGTCGGCCTCTTGATCGCGATCATCGCGATCGCCGCGTGGATGCGAGGCCGCGCCGGCGCGACGATGCTGCTCCTCGTGCCGGCGATCGTGATCTCGTTCCCGGTCACCCTCGGCCTGCAATTCGGCCAGGCGCACCTGCTCGTCGTCGCCGCCTCGATCGCGGCGATGATGCAGTTCGCGCGTGGCAAGACGATCAGCGGCGCGACGCTCCTCGCGTTCACGATCTCGACGAAGATCTTCCCCGGGCTCCTGCTCGTGCACCTCGCCGTCCGCCGGCAATGGCGGCAGATCGCGGCCACCCTCGTCGCGCTCGCCGCGATGATCGTGCTCGCCGCGCTCGTGCTCGGCGGCGACACCCTCACCGCGTTCGTCACCGAGCACGTGCCGCGTCTGGCCAGTGGCGATGCGTTCGCCTTCGCCGACACGAATCCCGACAACCACTCGATCTATGGCATCGCGTTCAAGCTCGCCACCCTCGGCCTCACCACGGCAAGCCGCGACCTCGCAGCCACCCTCGCGTGGCTATGGACCGCCATCGCGATCGTCCTGACCCTCCGGGCCTCGCGCTTGCGCGGCGAGCCCGTGCGCGCAAACGATGTCTTGCTGTGGCTCGCGATCGTGTGTCTCGCGACCCTGCGCAGCCCGTTCGCGCCGAGCTACACCGCGATCGGCACCCTCTGGCTGATGGCGGTGGCCGTCGAGGTTCGCGGCTGGCCCAAGGCCCTCGTCGCGATCGCGTGGGTGCTGCTCCAGGGCGCGCCGCCGATGTTCGGTCCCGCCAGCAACGTGATCGCATCGCTCCCCGGTCAGGCAATCACGATCGCTGTCGCCGTGATGGCCGCGTGGCCGCGCGCGGCAACGCACAGGTCCTGACCCGTACGCGGTCGCCGCCTCGACCGCTTCGACTCCCGCGCGCCGTCAACTAGAGTTCGGCCATGGCGAATCGACCTGTCTGCGTTGTGGTCGGAGTTGGACCTGGTAACGGCGCTGCCTTCGCGCGGCGCTTCAGCGACGATGGATACGCGGTCGCGTTGCTCGCGCGCCGGCTCGAGCTCTCGCGCGAGCTCGCTGCATCCCTCCCCGAGGCGCGCGCCTTCGAGTGCGACGTCGCCGATGCCGCGTCCGTCCAGCGCGCGTTCGACGCGATCCGCTCCCAGATGGGAGAGCCCGATGCCGTGATCTACAACGCGGGCTCCGGCGTGTTCGGCACGTTCGACGATGTCACCGCCGCGGACTTCGAAGCGAGCTGGCGCGTCAACGCCCTCGGCGGATTCCTCATCGCCAAGCAGGTCATGCCCACGATGAAGCGCGCCGGCAAGGGCAGCATCGTGTTCGTCGGCGCGACCGCCTCGCGGCGTGGCGCTGCGAGGACCATCGCGTTCGCCCCGGCCAAGGCCGCGCAGCGCTCGTTCGCCGAGTCGCTCGCCAAGCATCTCTGGCCGGCCGGCGTTCACGTCTCGCTGATCGTGATCGACGGTGTCGTCGATCTCGAGCGCACGCGGAAGCGCATGCCCGACAAGCCCGACGAGTTCTTCGTCAAGCCCGACGACGTCGCGGCGACCGCCGCGTGGCTCGTGGCCCAGCCGCGGTCCGCGTGGGCCTTCGAGGTCGAAGCCCGGCCCTTCGGCGAGAACTGGTGAGCCACAGGTTCGGCGCCTCGGAGCTGCACTCGTCGCGTTGCTCGCATCGCGTGATCCCACGCTGTCGAGTACGTAGCAGCGACCTGGCGCGTACCTGACTGCGGGCCCGAACGGCCGGCGCAAAGCGGAGGGGCTTGGCGGGCCGCGGGTCTGGTACCATCGGCGCCGGGCGGACGTGCTGAAGCATCCTGTTTCGGGAGACTTCGAGGGTACCGCGCGCTTCGAGCTGGTGCGGTGTCTCGGAGCCGGCGGCATGGGCACGGTCTATGAAGCGTTCGATCACGAGCGCAAGACGCCGGTCGCCCTCAAGACCTTGCACGCGATGAACGCGGACGCGCTGCTCAACTTCAAGAACGAGTTTCGCGAGTTCCAGAACCTCCAGCACCCCAATCTGGTGACGCTCGGGGAGCTCTACGGCGAGGGCAGCGACTGGTTCTTCACGATGGAGCTCGTCGAGGGCGTGCACTTCCTCGAGTGGGTTCGTCCCGCCGGCGTGCTCGACGAGGCTCGGCTGCGCGACGCGGTGCTCCAGCTGGTCCACGGGCTGCGCGCCTTGCACGATGCCCAGAAGGTCCATCGCGACATCAAGCCATCGAACGTGCTGGTCTCGCGCGAGGGGCGCGTCAAGCTCGTCGACTTCGGTCTCGCGACGGATCTCTCCGGCCGCGAGCATCGCGCCGAGGTCGATATCGTTGGCACCGTCGAGTACATGGCCCCCGAGCAAGCCGCCGGCCGCCAGGTCGGTGCGCCCGCCGACTGGTACGCGATGGGCGTGATCATGTTCGAGGCACTGACCGGCGAGGTCCCGATCTCGGGATCGCCGATGGAGGTGCTCATGAACAAGCAGAAGATCGATGGTCCGCGGCCACGCACGCGCAACGTGACCGCCCCCGCCGATCTCGACGCGCTGTGTGCGGAGCTGCTGCGGTTTCATCCGGACGCGCGCCCGACGGGCGATCACATCATCAAGCGACTCGGCGGCACCCCGGACTCGCGGTCGAGCACGTCATCACTTGCCTCGTTCTCGACGAGCTCGCAGTTCATCGGCCGCGCACGCGAGCTCGACATCCTGCGCGCGCGCTACGAGGCGTCGCGAGACGGGGCGCAGACCGTGCTCGCGTACGGCGAGTCGGGCCTCGGCAAGAGCGCACTCGTGCGCCACTTCACCGAGCAGCTCAAGCGCGAGGACCCCGATGTCGTCGTGCTCGCCGGCACCTGCTACGAGCGCGAGTCGGTCCCGTTCAAGGCCGTCGACGGGCTCATCGACTCGCTGAGCCACTACATGCGGCGGCTCCCCGAGGCCGAGGCGACGGCACTGCTGCCGCGCAAGGCGTCGTTGCTCGCCGAGGTGTTCCCCGTGCTCCAGCGCGTCGAGGCCGTCGCCGAGGCACCGCGGTCGACGACCGACGTGCTCGATCCGCAGGAGCTGCGAAATCGGTTGTTCTTTGCCATGCGCGAGCTGCTGCAGCGCCTGGCCGACCGCCATGCCGTGGTGCTGGTGATCGACGACCTGCAGTGGGCCGACGCCGACTCGCTCGCGCTGCTCGGCGAGATCATGCGCCCGCCCGAAGCGCCGCCGCTGTTGCTCGTCGCCACCGTGCGCTCGGACGATCGCGAGTCGGCAGCCGAGCGTCGCGAGACGTTCGACCGCCACCTGAAGGGCGCGGTGACCGAGCTGTTGCTCGAGCGCATGTCGCCCGACGAGGGCCGCCAGCTCGCGGAGCTGCTCGTCGGTCGCGCGCAGGAGCAGCTCGAGCTCGACGCCGCCGCGATCGCACAGGAAGCCGGCGGCCACCCGCTGTTCATCGACGAGCTCATCCGCCACGCGTACGCGGTCGGCAATCAGGTGCCCGGCGCGGTGCAGCTCGAGGAGGCACTGTGGGCGCGCATCAGCCAGCTCGACGCGGGCCCGCGCCACGTGCTCGAGCTGCTCGCGCTCGCGGCCGGCCGGCTCGTGCAACAAACTGCCGCACAGGCCGCGGCGATGCCGCTTGGCGAGCTCGCGAGGCACGTGGCGGTCCTGCGCGTGGCTCACCTCGTCCGGACGACCGGCATGCGCGGCTCGGATACCGTCGAGCCGTATCACGATCGCGTGCGCCGCGCGGTGCTCTCCCACGTGCCTGACGGCAACCTGCGCGGCCTTCACCGCCGGCTGGCACTCGCGCACGAGACGACCGGACAGGACGACGCGGAGGCGCTCGCGGTGCACTGGCGCGAGGCCGGCGATCGCGACAAGGCGGCGCACTTCGCGCAGCTCGCCGCGCAGAAGGCCGCCAGGGCACTCGCGTTCGATCGCGCGGCGCGGTTCTACGAGCAGTGTCTCGAGCTGTCGGGCGGGCGCACCTCGCGCGAGGTGCGGGTGCGGTTCGCCGAGGCACTCGCGAACGCGGGCCGCGGCGGCGACGCGGGAGCCCAGTACCTGCTCGCCGCCGAGGGTGCGAGCGCGGGCGAATCGGTCGAGCTGCGCCGGCGCGCCGCCGAGCAGCTCCTGCGCTCGGGTCACATCGACGAGGGCCTCGCCGCGATCGAGGATGTGTGCGAGCCCGTCGGCCTCAAGCTGACCACGACGCCGAAGGGCGCGCTCGCGTCCCTGTTGTTCCGTCGTGCGCTGGTGCGCGCACGCGGCCTCGGCTTCCGCGAGCGCGACGAGAGTCACCTGTCCGCGAGCGAGCTCCAGAAGATCGACATCTGCTGGTCGGTCTCGGCGGGCCTCGGCCTCGTCGACACGATCCGCGGCGCCGACTTCCAGTCGCGCCAGCTGCTGCTCGCGTTGCGTGCGGGCGAGCCGTATCGCGTGGTGCGCGCGCTCGCGATGGAGATCGCCTATGCCGCGATCGGCGGCGAGGACACGCGCAAGCGGACCGACAAGCTGCTCAAGCTCGCCGAGACGCTCGCGAACCGGATCGGCCGTCCGCACGCGGTGGGATTGACCCGGTGGGCGGCCGGCACCGCCGCGTTCCTGCAGGGGCGCTGGCGCGAGGGGTTCGCACTCAACAGCGAGGCCGAGACGATCCTGCGCGACCACTGCACCGGCGTGACCTGGGAGCTCGACACCGCGCGCTTCATGGGGCTGTGGTCGGCGTTCTATCGCGGCGATGTCGCCGAGCTGC
>DAIRFU010000807.1:0-3024 GCA_036794935.1 Kofleriaceae bacterium
CGCAGCGGGCGCCAGCCGCCGCTATCCTTGATCATGATCCCGTCGCCCTGGTCGGCGGCGGCGCGCGAGATCGTCGCGACCTTGCCGATCGGTCCGCCACCGGCGCCCTGCGCCTGCAGCGCCTCGCCACCGCCGCGCTTGATCAGCGCGACGCCGACCACACCGGCCGCGAGTGCGGCCGCCGCACCGGCGGCGATCCATAGCCGCCGCGTGCCGCGTACGGTGGCGAGGTCGCGGATCGGCGCGGGCTTCGCGTCGGCAGGGCTCGCGTCGGCGGGCCTCGCGTCGGCGGGGCGCTCGGCGCGAATCGGCGCGGGCGTCGCGTCGGCGGGCGTCGCGTCGGCGGGCGTCGCGTCGGCGTGCGTCGCGGCGGCGCGGATCGGCGCGGGTGTGGCGTCGGCGGGCTTCGCCTCGGCGGGTTTCGCGTCGGCGGGCATCGCGTCGGCGGGCATCGCGTCGAGCGTGGCCATCACCTGGTCGACGAGCTCGCTGCCGGGCACGTAGTCGGCGCCGGCATCGGCGAGCCTGTCGGCGAGCTGGGTCGCCTCGTGGCGCGCGTCGCGGCAGGCATCGCAGCTCGCGAGGTGCTCGGCGTGGCGCGCGATCGCGTCGGCGTCGCCGGCGACGAGCGCGGCGAGATCATCCATCACATCATCATGGGCAGTCCGCATCATTCCATCTCCTCGGTGGGCATGACCGAGCGCAGCCGGTCGAGCGCGCGGCTGACCCGCTTGCGCGCGGCGGCCTCGTCCAGCCCGCAGTTCTCTGCAATCTCGCGGTGACTGAGATCGGCGACGTAGCGCAGCGCGAGTGCTTCGCGCTCGCTCGGCTTGAGCTTGCCGAGCGCGGTGCGCAGCACGCGGGCGCTGCGCCGCAGCGCGAACATTTCGCGCGCCTCGCCTTGCGCCGGCACCAGCTCGAGGAGCTCGCGCCCGCGCCGCCGCGTCTCCAGCACGTGCGCACACACGTGCCGCGCGATCCCGCACAACCACGCCTTCACCGATCCTTCGGCGCGATACGACGCCATCGCGCGGTGCGCGCGAAGCAGCGTCTCCTGTACCGCCTCGTCGGCATCCGCCTGCGAGCCGAGCAGCGCCATGCAGAGCCGGCCGAGCACGAGGTGGTGCGTGCGAGCGCACGCGGCGAGTGCGTCGCGATGCCGGCCCGCGTGGATCAGCTCCACGATCGGATCCGGTGCGGCGCCCGTGGCGGCCAGCCGTTGCGCTTGCATATCGTCCCCCACGTGTGCTGTCCCCTCTCGTTCGTGACCACCTTTGCGAGAAAACTCGGAAGTCCGCGAGATCGCGACGTCGTCGGTGGGCCCCATGGGCGATCCAACGCGCGAGGTCGCGGCGGTGTCTACGCGACCGGGCGCGGCGCGTGTGGGTGTGGCTCGCCGCCTACCCGATGAACGCGCGGGTGATCGCGAACGCGAGCGCGGCCATCACGAGCGCGCCGATCACGAGCATCCAGGGCTGCAGCCCGCTCTTGCGCGCTCGGTTGAAGCCGGCGACCTGCGGCATCTGTGGCCGGTTCGGGAACACCGGCTGATCGAAGGCGTCACGTGCCGTCGGCGTCGCATCGCGAAGCGGGTGCTGCGCCCCGATCGGCGGGTTCCAGCCCGGATACGCGCCGGCCGGCTGCGACGGCACGAATGGCGACGCGTCACCGAGCATCGGGTTCGCGGTGTCGGTGCCGAGCGGCAGGCCCGCCGCCGGTGGTGGCAGCGACTGCATCGGCAGGTTGGCCATCGGCGCGGCCCCCGGCTGCGGCATCGGCACCATGCCGGGCGCCGATGCGCCGGGTGGTGGCTGCGGCATCGGCGCCATTCCGGGCAGCGACATCGGCGGCGGCATGCCGGGCAGCGGAGGGCCCGGCGTCGGCCCGCGCGAGCGCTGAGGCATCGGCGGCGGCACCGTGGGTGGCCGTGTGCTCTTCGGCGGGCTCACCGAGCGCATCCCCGGCGGCGTGCGGCGTTCGCGCGGCGCGATCAGGCGCGTGGCGTCGCCCGGGGTATCGAGCGCGGGCTCGTAGCCGGCGAGGCGGCCCAGATCCAGCGGCTCGCGCGTGCGCGTCAGCTCGTCGCTCTCGCGGCGCGCCCGGCGATCTGCGCGGGGGGCCTGCGCGATCATGTCGGCGGAGTCGCGCGCGGGGGGCGCGTTGCGCAGCATCCGCATCTGATCGCTCGACAGGGCCGCGAGCCGGGTCTCTTCTTCCTCGAAGCGATCGATCACCTGGCGCGCCTGCGAGATGCTCGCGTCGTTGTCGCGCGCCGAGAACTCGGCCGCGGTGCGGATCCGGATCACGGTCGCCTCGGCGCCATCGAAGTCGTTGCGGCCGAGCGCGCGCGGCCCGGAGTCGAGTGAGCCGGACGGCGGCCGGACCGTCGCCGCGATCATCTGCTGGCTCTGGCGCTCGAGCTCCTCGGTCGACTCGATGATCTTCGCGAGCTCGGTCGCGGGATCGCCGCTCGTGACGTCGAGCGAGTAACGCAGCGAGCGCAGCTTCTGGCCGAGCAGGCCGCAGCTCGGGAACCGCTTCGTCTTGTCGCGGGCGAGCGCGACCATCAGGATCTGATCGATCTCCGGCGGCAGCCGGCCATCGATCTCGGTCGGGCGCGGCACGTTCGGATCGCGGACCGACCGCAGCGCCGACATATCGTCGAGACCCGAGAACAGCCGGCGGTTGCAGATCAGCTCCCACATCAGGATGCCGACGCTGAACACGTCGCTGCGCGGATCGAGCGGCTCGTTGCGCGCCTGCTCCGGCGAGATGTACGCGAACTTGCCGCGCACCGCGCCGCCCTGCGTCGCATCCTGCTCGGCGCGCTTCGCGATGCCGAAGTCCGTCAGCTTGACCTCGCCCGCGCGCGAGAGCAGCACGTTCGAGGGCGACACGTCGCGGTGGACGAGCACCATCGGCTTGCCGTCCGGACCGCGCGAGGTGTGCGCGTGCTCGAGCGCCTCGCAGATCTCGGCACCGAGGTGGAGCGCGATATCGAACGGCACGCGCCGGCGCTTCTGC
>DAIRFU010000008.1:0-6504 GCA_036794935.1 Kofleriaceae bacterium
ATGCGGCCGGCACCGGCAGCCTGGGCCGCAGCGACGATCACACCGCCGGGGATCGCGAAGCGGCTCGCCAGCCCCTCGGCGTCCGGCTCGGTCAGCGACGGCACCGCGTCGCGCCACATGGTCGTGCGCACCGCGAGCGGCGGCACCTCGAGCGTGAGGTGAACGAGTGGCCGCTGGTAGAGCCGCGGCATGCGCTCGCGGTTGATCGTGATCGCGGCGGGCCCGTTCCACTCGGCGAGGAACATGTCGAAGCACGCCGGCATCGCATCCCGATCGGTATCGACGACGGCGGCATCGTCGACGTCGGCGAACGCGGGCAGGGCGTCGAGCAATCGCAGCTCGCGAACGAGCGAGCGCACGACCGCCTGCTGCGCGGCGAGCTGGAGCTGCGCGAGGCGCCGCGTGTCGATCAGGAGCAGGCGCTGGTTCCAGTGCGCGGCGGCGACCTGGAGCAGCAGCTTCTTGCCGAGCCCGCGCTGGCCCTGGACCGCGAGCACGACCTCGGAGGAGCGCAGCGCGCTCGTCGCGTGCTCGATGGTGACCGGCGGGAACGCGCCGCGCGCGGTACCGGTGCGCAGCTCGGCGAGCTCGGCGAGCTCGGGATCGAGCTCGAGTGCACCATCGTCCATCAGGTAGACGAGCCGGGTCGCGGCGCGGATGCGGCGAAACATCAGCGAGTCGCCGGGCGCGCCAGCGCTCGTCACGTCGATCAGGCGGTGGCGGAGCAGCGGCGAGCTCGCCGACAGATCGCGCGCCATCAGCGAGCGGGTCTGCGGGGTGTCGTAGACGAGCAGCGAGAGCAGGCGGCCGTCGAGCCCTCGGGAGCTGGTGTCCTGCGCGAGGTAGCGATAGGCCTGCACGAGGTTGGGATCGATCTCGGGCAACAGCGCGAACACGAGCGTCGACCACTGGCGTTCGGACAGCTCGAACGTACGGATCACGTCGACGAGCGGCGAGCGAACGCCGGCCGCGAGCGTCGCGTCGATCCGCGCCTGGACGTGCGCGTGCGCGGCCATCCACTGCTGCAGCACCTCCTCGGCGCCGCTGCTCGCATCCGGCGCGGCTCCGCGCGCGAGCGCGAACAAGCGCCCCATCTCGTCGGGGCCGAGCGGACCGTTGCTCTGCGTCGCCGGTCCTGCATCGCCGACACGCGGCCGCCAGCCCGCGCGGATCTGGTACTCGAGGCGCAGCCATACGCGCCTGAGCTCGTCGCGCACGTGCGTCGCGACGTCGGTGTAGGGCTCGGCACCCATGCGGCGACTATCGCACGCCGGTCAGCCGAGTCGAACCTGCAGGCTGCAGCAATCGGGCTCGGAGACGATCACGACATCGCCGTCGCGCAGCTCGGCGCGCGTGATGCGGCCGCGCGCCACGTCGTTCACGTACGTACCGTTCGTCGTGCCCTGATCGATCGCGACGAGCCGGCCCTGATCGATGCCGATCCACACGTGCTTGCCCGACGCGCGGTGATCGTTGACGAGCACGTGGGCAGCACCGGGCTGGCGGCCGACGATGATGCCGGTCGCGGTCAGCGCGAACCGCTGGCCGAGCAGCGCGCCGCGCGTGCAGCTCAGGCTGCCGATCGCGAGCGTGCCGAACGCGGTCTTCGCGATGCCTCCCGACTGGCCGGGTGGTGCGATCGCGACGGTCTTCGCGATCGGCTGCGCGCCCATGCCCACCGGCATCTGCGGCGGCTGTGCCGCGTGGGGCTGTGCCGCGTGCATCGGCGGCGCGGCGTGCGCCTGCACGCGGCCGTACATCATCGGTTGCTGAGGTGGCGGATAGCTCGCGCCGGGCGGCGGATAGCCGGGCGGCGCGTGAGGCGGTGCCGGCATGCCGGGCGCGCCAGCCGGGTACGGCGGTCGGCCGACGACCGCAGGCGGCTTGCCGCGCCGCGAGAGCATCACGCCTCCGCCACCGACGACGACGAGCCCGCCGATCACCAGCCCCGCGATCAGGCCGCCGTTGCCGCCCTCCGGCTTCTTCTCCTTGCCTTCCTTCTTGGCCTCGTTGGACCTGCGGATCAGCGCACTCGCCTCCGAGTGCATCGGGAACAGCGTCTCGACCTCGCGAAAGCTCTCGATCGCCGCGGTGTACTCGTCGGCCCAGTAGTGCTCGAGGCCGGCCGCCCACGCCGCGAGCGTCTTGCTCGGTTTCGGATCGAGCTTCGCGTCCTTGACCAGCTGCTTCAGCGTCGCCGATGCGACCAGGAAGTTGAAGCCCTGGACCTCGCCCTCGTTGCCGAACGTGGCCAGCCCGATCACGTTGCCATTCATGTCGAGTGCGGGGCCGCCGGAGTTGCCGTGCGTGATCGGCGCCGAGATCTGGAGGATCTGCTCGCCGCTCGTCGCCTGCTTGAGCGACGACACGCTGCCGTCGGTGACCGTCGCCTCGAGCAGCGACTTCTCGTCGAGCAGCGCCTTCATGTCCGCGACACCGGGGTAACCGATGACCACGATCCGGTCGGCGACCTGGGTCCGCGTCGAGTCGCCGATCGGCAGCGCGGGTGCGTTCTCGGCCTTCACCTTGAGGATCGCGGCGTCGCGCCCGCTGCCCGGCTTGCCGAACTGGACGATCTCGTAGTCGAGCCGCTCGCCGTTCGGCAGCACGACATAGGCACGCCGCTGGAAGTCGACCAGCTTGATCGCGTCGAGCAGGTTGTGGAGCTGCGCGTCGGACATCCGCGCGATCTCGCGGGACAGCTCCTTGTTCATCAGCTGTAACAGCTGCTGATAGAGCCGGCCCTTGGCGACCTTCTCGCCCTCGAACACGTCGCTGACGACGTGCGCGTTCGTCGCGATATAGCCGTCTTCGGTGATGAAGAAGCCGGTGCCGCTGCCGCCGACGGCGCAGCAGTCCGGGATGCGCTCGCCGCCGAGCTCGTAGGTCGCGATGTACGCGCCCCACACGCGGACGACCGACGGCTTCGCGGTCAGCGCGATCTTCTGTTGCGGCGGAGGCTCGGCGTGGGCAACCGCCAGCCCCGCGATCAGCAATGCGCACGCCAGACGCATGACCAGTCCCATCGAGCGGCCATCGTACCGTATCCTCGGCAGCGTGGGCTTCGGCATCCACCGTCATGCGCGCAGCCGCAAGGGGCGCGGCCTGTTCCGGCGAGCGCCCGATCCGCGCGAGGTCGGCGAACGGCTCGGCCGGCTCGCCCGCCGCATGCTGCGCGACGCGGTCGTCCGCGCGGGAGCGAAGGAGGGCCGCTTTCTCGTCGAGCTGGCGCTCCACCCCGCAGCGCCGCGCGGGACGCTCGGCGTCGCGCCCGATGGCGAGATCGTGTTGCGCGCCGAGACGGCGACGCTCGGTCCCGGCTACCACGCGCACGTGATCGAGAGGGTCTCGCCGGTCCTCGACGAGCTCGACTACACCTGGACGGACTCGTTCGATCCGGACGAGACCCGGGCGGCGATGTGCGCCTGGTTCGCCGGCGAGCTGCGAGGCGAGGAGCAGGTGCGCATCGGGATGCCGAAGGCGCGGCGGTTCCGCGTCGACGCGCCGGTCTTGACCGCGCTCGGGCCACGCGATGCGGCCTGGCGCGACGCGGTGCTCGCCGATCCGCTGCGCGCCGCCGACGCGTTCGCTTGGTGGGACACCGGGCCCGGCCACGAGGCGCGGTCGCGCGCGCTGCTCGCGATGTCGCTCGACGTGCCGTGGCGCGAGCCGCTCGACGCGGCGGAGCGCGAGCTGATGACCGACGTCGACGAGCAGCTGCGTGCCGCGCGCGAGGCAGATCCGGCGCTCGCGCTGCCGTGGCCGGAGTGGAAGGAGATGCTCGCGCACCTCGGCATCGAGGACGAGGACGTGAGCGAGAAGGCCGGCGATGGCACGCCGGTGCTCGGTTATCGCCGCTGCGATCTCGAGGTCGAGCTGTCCGGCGGCTGGGTGGTGTGTCAGCCCGGCTCGATGGTGTCGCACGTGGAGGACGACGGCGCGAGGTACTGGGCGACCGATGGCGATCGCGCGATCGAGTTCTCGAGCCTGACCGCACCCGACGAGTCCGACTCCGCGAAGCTGCTCGCGGTCGCCCCCGAACGCTACCCGGTCATCGAGCGGCTCGCCGAGGGCGAGCGCCACGGCCGTGTCGAGGCGTTCGAGGAGAAGGGCGTGCCGGTCGCGATCTGCCTGATGGCGCAGGCGCCCCACGTCGCCATCCTCACGTGCAAGGGCGGCACGCCGGACTGGGCGATCGCGACCTGGCGCAGTCTGCGCCGCCGCAGCTAGCCCGCACGCTCGATCAGCGCGAGCTCGTCGCCGTCGAGCGTGATGTCCTCGATCGCGAGGTCCTGCCGCATGTGCGCCGGATCGGTGGTGCCGGTCAGCGGCAGCATGCCGATCTGCTGCGCGAACCGGAACACGATCTGGGCGGGCGTCTTGCGGTTGCGCTTCGCGATCGCGACGACGCCGGGATGCGCGAGCACCTGGCGGTTCGCGGTGAGCAGCGAGAAGCCCTGGTACACGATGCCGTGCTGCGCGCACACGTGCCGGGCATGCTGGTCCCACCCGGTGCGGGCGTAGCAGCGGTTCTGCACGAAGACCGGCCGGATCCGCGCGAACGCGACCAGATCGGCGACCTGCTGCGCGGTGACGTTGCTCGCGCCGAGCGCGCGGACACCGTCACGCTCGACGAGTGCCTCCATCGCGCGCCATGCCTCGTGATCGTCGGGACCGAGGCCACGCGCCTGCGAGGGGCCGTGGAGGACGAGACTGTCGAGGTACGTGACGCCGAGGTGCTCGAGCGACGACGCGAACGACTGCGCGACCTGCGTCGCGATCGGCGCACCCGGATCGAACGGCAGCCGGTGATCCTGGCCATCGACGAACGTGAACTTGGTCTGGATGAACAGCTCGTCGCGCGCGAGGTTGCTCGCCGCGAGCGCGCGGCCGACGCCGGCCTCGAAGTAATGCTTGCGCTGGTTCGCGGTGTCGATGCCGCGAAATCCGGCCTCGAGCGCATCGCGCACGCAGCGCTCGGTGTCGTCCTCTTTCCACGCGGTACCGTAGAGCAAGCTCGGCGGGCGACTCGGCATGTGCGTTCTTACCGCGGCGGCGCGAGATAGGCGCGCGGGAGCGCCGCCTCGAGGAACTGCTGGCGGCGGCGCCGCCGCGTCAGCCGGCCCATCAGGAACAGCGCGCCGAACCCGGCGCAAGCACCGACGCCGGCGACGAGCGGGCCGATGCCGAGCAGCGGCAGCCCGATGCCGATCCCGGTGATGATCGTGGTGCCGACGAGTGCCTGCCACACGATGTCGGTCGCGTGCCGGCGCACCCACTGGTCGTAGAGCCGCTCGCAGTCCCTGCACCAGCTCGGCGGCGGCTGGCCCCAGGTCATCGGCCGCGAGCCGGCGACCGAGCCGACGTGCGCGCGTTGCTCGGCGACGTCGATCGCGGCGTCGCAACGCGGGCAGCTCACCATGGCCGTAGTTGTAACGCCAGGCGGCCCCGGGGCGAAAGGCGACGAGTCGCGCGCGCTGGTGCGCACGCAGAGCGTGCCTGCTACATGCGCCGGCGGTAACCGGGCGGTGGGCGCGCTCGCGCGCCGGCATGTCGCTTGCGAGGTGCGACCGGGCATGCCGACTCGCCTCGTCTTCGGCAGCCTCGTCGTGCTCGCCGGTTGCGGTACGCCCCATGACGCGCCACTCGTCGATGGTGGGAGCGTCCTCACCGATGGTGGCGATATCGACGCGCCGGGCGACCTCGACGGCTCGATCGCCGACGCCCCTCCCGATGCCGCGGTGCCCGACGAGACGCCGCCTCAGCTCGCGGCGGTCTCGCCGGCGACCGGTAGCAGCGTGTGGCTCCACGCGCCGATCCGGATCACGTTCGACGAGCCACTCGACGGAGCGAGCATCGCGGAGACGGTCACCGCGCACGTCGCCGGCACGGTCGTGCCCGCCCAGCTCGCGTTCGAGCCGCCGAGCACGCTGCTCGTCACACTCGCCGGGAGCGTACGCGGCATCGGCAGCATCGAGCTCGACCTCACCGGCTCGGTCGCCGATCTCGCGGGCAACGCGCATACCGCGCCGATCGAGCTGGCGTTCGTCGCGGCCGCGTGGAGCGCGGTCCCGGTCGATCGCGGCGTCGCGCGGTCGGCGCCCGAGCTCGCGGTGGCCCCCGATGGCACCGTGTACGCGGCGTGGCTCGTGGGCGCTCCGGGCGCGCGCCGCGTCGCGGTCGGCGCGCTCGTCGCGAACACGTGGCAGGCACTCGGCTCCGTGCTCGGTGCCGCCGACGTCGGCTCGGCCGCGATCGCGCTCGATCCCGGCGGTGCGCCGCTCGTCGCGTGGAGCGAGTCCGGCCAGGCGCACGTCGCGCGGTGGGCCGGCGCGTGGAGCGAGCTGAATTCGCCCGGCGCGGCGAGCGCGATCGCGCTGGTGACGCCGCCCGGCGGCGCACCGCTCGTCGGGCTGTTCGGCGCGTCGGCGGGCGTGCGCGAGCTCGCCGGCTCGACGTGGCAGCCGATCGGGAGCGACATCACTCCGCCGAGCGCGATCGCGG